>JAAFHM010000037.1 GCA_013298375.1 Ignavibacteria bacterium
ATCCAACCGCCCGGAACGCTTGCCAAATACGCCATTGAGGTATAAACGCCGTAGATAAAACCTGCGGTTGTCGTGTCAAATTCCATCCCGCTTGCCACCGCCGGAGCCGTGAGAAAGAGAAGCAGAATTGCCCGCAAGCCATAAAAACTAAAACGCTCCCAAAATTCTGTGAAAAACAGCACAGACAAGCCGCGCGGATGACCGAAAAATTGCGCTCCCTGCGGCACCGATGGTGGTGAAGGGGAGTGCGATGGAGTTTGAACTGTTGCCATAATGGGAACACGTGATAAAAAGATGAAACAGAATGGGAATAATGAACACACACTGAACAAATCTGACTCGAAATGTGAAGACAAATCAAACGGCACGGAATATAGGAAAAAAAAGCCGTCGCGCAAGCATTTTTACGCGAAGCCAGACAAATCAAACGCACAGCCTACTCAATTCATCTCACTCCCTTGAGCGATTGCCAACGTGCGCCGCGCCCGATGATTCCTGTAATTTCGTGACCGAGCGCTCCAAACGAAACAGGTAATAGGCAATACCAATCCAAACGGTCAGCGCAACAAGAAGCACCACATACAGCGAGTTTTGAACAAGAAAATTGTACATAACGGAAGCAAAATTGAGGATAAGAAATAATGACAAAATAGCCTCGCCAAGATACGCCGCCCGTCACGCTTTTCCAAGCCCAAAAAGTACGTTTTTCGCTGGCATTGCAACGAAGAGGCTTTTTGTGTAGATTCGCAGGGCATATTTTTTTTACACAATCGTCGGATAACTCTATGGAAACACCTTCCCCCTTGCGTATTGCACTCGTCGGCTATGGTTCGATGGGCAAAGAATTGGAGCGCCTTGCACCACGCTATGGATGCGTCGTCGAACAGATTTTTTCGACCCAGCGCCCGCTTCAAAGCGCCCAAATAAGCGACTTCTCCTTCGATGTTGCTATTGATTTTTCTCTTCCCTCGGCGGTGCTTAGTAACGTACAGATTTTGGCAGGACACGGAAAAAATATTGTTCTCGGTACAACAGGCTGGATGGCGCACCGTGAGGCGCTTGGCGAGCTAGTACGCGAAAAAAATATCGGGCTGGTCTGGGGAACAAATTTTTCGGTTGGTGTGCAGATATTCAGTCATCTTGTGCGCATGGCGGCAGAATTTGCCAACAAATTTGATGAATACGACGTGGCACTGCACGAACTCCATCATACCCGTAAAATTGACGCTCCAAGCGGTACGGCACTATCCTTAGCACACATTATTCAAGCCACAATGCCGCAGAAAACCTCGCTTTTGACCGATACCGCCGATGGGCGCATCGCCCCCGAAGCCCTCCATGTCTCTTCCACTAGAGTCGGCGAAACACCCGGCACACACACGCTCTACCTTGATGCACTCCCCGACACTATCGAACTCACCCACCGCGCCCGCAATAGAAGCGGCTTTGCCATTGGTGCGCTTCGTGCGGCACGGTGGGTTGATGGCAAACAAGGAATGATGGAATTTAGCGAGATTTTTCCGCGTATCGTCCAAAATCAAGCAACGACGGCACGGTAAACGCTGGCAAAAAATTTTGCCCTCGTGTTTATTTTTTGGTATTTTTGCCTTGTGTGAGTCCGCCGTGTTCTCCTGCTCCTGCTCCTGCTCCTGCTCCTGCTCCTGCTCCTACGCGGAGCGCTAAGGCGAGGCACGACAACAAAACGACACAAGAAAACGTGATTCCGTATCATTATTGAACGTCCCAAAACTATGCGTATTTTTATTCTCGAAGACGATTCGCCTCTTGCTACTGCGCTTGTGTCGGTGATACGAACATACTTCCGCGAGGAATTGGCAACAATCGAAACCGCGAGAACCTTGCAACAAGCAAGAGAGGTTCTCCCAATTTTCCAGCCCGATATTCTGATTTTTGATGTCAAGTTGCCGGACGGTCACGGTTTTGAGGTATTGCAATACCTCCCGAACCCGACTATCGGCAAAATCTGCTTCTCCGGGCTGCCTGAGCGCGAGTTAATTCGGGATATTGCTCGCTACGGTGTGCAGCGCTTCGTTTCTAAGCCTCTTGAGACGAAAGAACTGGTGCAAGAACTGAGAGAGGTGATGCTGGAAGTGCGCCAGGCACAACAAGCGGCTTTTTTGCAGCAAGCCCAAGAAAACCGCCAAGATGCGACCGATGAAGAAAACAAGCGTCTCCGCGCACGTCTGGTGGAGGGCGATGAATCGCCGATAATAGAGATAGAGACAGACGGAGCGCTCATACGGCTACAGGTGAGCCAGATTCTCTTTTGCGAAGCGGAGAAAAATTATGTGAATATTCATTGCGAGGGCAGACCAGAAGCCGTGCGGGTTCGCAAAACATTGAATGAGTACGACGGCATCTTGCAACAGTACGGATTTATCCGCACACACAAAAGTTTTCTTGTGCAGATGCGGAAAGTTATCCGATTGGAGCAGTCGGTTGCGCACTTTGCCGATGGACGTAAAGCGAGAATTGCTGAAGGGCGACGGGCAGAGGTAAAAAAAGTATTTGCTCAAACGCGCATATAAAAATTATCAACGGTTTCCTTTTGCATTGCCAACCAATTTTATCCCTAAAAACGCCGATTGCGTTGTTTTGCCCCAACCGACTTCATCCCTAAAAACACGGATTTCGTCCCGCCGCACATTTTTTATGGGGTTTTCGTCCCTAAAAAACGGGTTTGTGTCCCACGGGCTTGACGGGAAGAAAAAAATGTGATAAGTTTGTATCTACAAAAAAGCCCGCCTTTCATGCAATGTGAGTTTCGACCTCACAAGTTTCAAAGCGGGCAAGCAGATAAGAATTACGCCCCTATCTGCTTGCAATATACGCAAGAGAAGCACTGCACGAAAGAGTGGGACGCATTTTTCACTCTATTTTTGGAATTTTCTATGAAGTTTTTTGGTTTGAAGGCTTTGAAAGCCTTCGTATTGGCTGGTATTGTTAGTGGGTTGGTGGTGAGTTGTGATTCTGGTGTAGTAGGAGAAGGTTCTGCGTTACCAAATGAACAAAATGTTGTTGCGAAACAATCATCGGCAAAGCAGTTTACTCCTGCGCAGATTGCGGAAATGTCGGTTGCTAATGGTCAGTTAGAATCCATGAGCATTGCGATTGCGAAGACGCTGACAGACGAAAGTATGCGTCAATGGGTATATGGTGAGTGTATAGAGCGTTTTGATGGTGAGACCAATGTCTTGTGGCAACATCTCAACCGAGATCGTTCACGTGCTTGGGCGAATAAAATCTCTGCTGCAATGCCCCAGAATAAAGAGATATTCAATGTGGAAGCAGCAATAGCAAGAATCCAATCCAACAAGAGTGCAAATCTGCATTTGTTCTGGTACAATGCGGATAAATGGGATAAAAAATCTTCTCCGATTGTTGTGTACACTCCCGTTGATAAAGATCCTGAAAAGATGCCGTATTTAACGGGGTTTGATGCACAAGGACGTTCGTATCAAGTTGATGAAGCGTTTGCAAAGACCCACACGGTGGTTGTATTAACATTTAATGAGCGGACGAACCTCGAAGGTAATATAGTTTTCTCCCAAACCAACCGCCAAGTACCATCAAAAAATGGAGCTAAACTCAATGCTCCGGGAGATGATTTCCTCTACATTCGGGTCGTAACTTTTAATAGTGCTTCTGAAAGTTGGTTTGCTGGGGATCCCGAAATGTATGCTGAGGTTTCCAATGGAACTTATGTTCAAAGATTTAACCTCAGCGTTACACTTGCTGATTGCAATAATTTTACTCCAAAACGCGTTGATATTTCTGTGTTTGCATGGATTCTTCCTAACCGCAGTAACACAACTTCAGTTCAATGGAAAGAGGCAGATGATTTCTTGGAGGGAGCGGATGATGTATTACAGATGCACACCCTATATTACCCCTCAACGGCGAACGGTTCACAGTATTCAAGCACACTCTTTAATCTGGGTTATGATCAATCTCAGGTTGATTATATGCGTGTTTTTGGCAATATCGCTCAGGGTGTATCTAATCCTTCCGGCGCTTATCAATGGTAAGTGGAAATGTAGTTTTCTCTCTCCGAAACATTTACACGTTTCGGAGGGAGAATTTTTTTTGCCCCAAATTCACAATTTCTCTTTATTCCACTGCAACAAGGCTTCTGTCTAATGCTCACTTATCAAGCCCTTTACCACAGAATTTTTCAATGCCTTCCCTATATTACATTTTGTTTTTTTTGCGTAGAGCAGGCATTTGCTCAAAATACTATCATCTTTGGTAAGATAGTGGAAAAAGATACTCAAGAGCCGATAATCGGAGCAATGTGCTTCCTTATGCCGATATTGTTGCAAGATTCCGCTTTATCTGATAAGAGTTCCGTAACCAATAAGCGCTTTTATAAAACACAATCAGGTAAGGGAGGGCAATATTCATTTTCTGGTCTTGTTCCGCAGGGTTACAAACTGATTGTTATGAGGCAGGGTTATCAGAAAGTTGAAGAGAAAATCACTCAAACATCTTCTAATCTTCAAATAGATATACAATTATCGCATTTATCAATCCAAACCCAAATTGTTACGGTTGAATCTAATCAAGAAAAAGTACAAACGAAGGGTTTGAGTATTATGGATGTTAGTATGGATATGGTTAGACAATTACCGATATTTGGCGGCGAACCTGATGTGATGAGAACATTACAATTGCTGCCCGGAATAAAAACAACATCTGATTTGACCAGCGGCGTAAATATTCGTGGAGGTAATACCGACCAAAATCTTGTCCTTTTAGATGGTGTTACGGTGTACAATCCGATTCATTTTTTAGGGCTTTCGAGTATTTTTAATACAAATGCTTTAAGCAATATACGACTATACAAAAGTGTGCCTTCGGCAGAGTTTGGCGGACGTGTATCTAGTGTTTTAGATATTACGATGAAGAATGGGGCAAGAGATAAAACACGAGGCAAAGTTGGTATATCAACTTTAGATGCCCATGTTTTTCTTGAAACACCCATCAGTTCAAATGCAACAATTATGGTAGCAGGACGCAGAATGTATTTGGATGCCCTTATGGAAACTTACCGATGGTTTACAACTGATGTTCTCAAAAAACCTGATACAGCACCCCTTTACTATAATTTTTATGATACAAATATCAAATTCGTCTATGAGCCTTCCGCTAATAATCGTTTCACTATTGGGGGATACATAGGTCAGGATACATTATATCCCTCCCCTGCGCTTCGAGTAGCAGAAACGGACATCAAAATAGGTTGGGGCAATACTATTGCATATCTTACATGGTTACACATTATGTCTCCGACATTATTAGTAAATTCTTCAATTTCATACAGCGGATATAGCTTTAATCTGCTCAATTCACTGAATTTATTACAAACCACCCTAGGCAATGGCTCACAAACACAATCGCGTATTCACACTATTACGGCTAAGGCAGATATTGATTATTTAGGGGTAAAATATCATAATATGAAAGCCGGGCTGGAGGCTATGTATTACGATGTACATTCGGTTCTTTTTTCTGAATCGCCGACAACAGCGCACCATTCATCACTCTTAGCGCTTAATCTCTTTGCTCAAGATGATTGGACTGTATTGAATAATCTGAGTATTAATGGTGGCCTTCGATTCATCAGTGTTCCCGATATGAATTTTATCCGTATTGAGCCGCGCTTAACAGTAGACTACCAACCCAATAATTTTTTCAATATTCGTGCTTCTTTCGGAACCGCGAGCCAGCTTATTCAAACTCTTGTTCAAAGTCCAAGTGGTTTACCCAGTGACGCATGGATACTTGCATCGAAGGAAGTGCAACCGAGTACATCAGTACAAGCTACTATGGGAGTTGAAGCAACAATTATTGAAGACTACCTCAAATTTTCTACCGAAGTATTCTATAACCGATTCTCAAGTATATATGCTGTTAAGCCCTTACCATTACAAGGACCAAATAGTAGTTTGACAAGTCGCAATGATATTCTTACAATCGGTCAAAATGAGAGTTATGGTATTGAAACTTTTATGCAGCTAACACTCAAGAACCTCACAGCATGGGTAAGTTACACGCTTTCATCCGCTACAAATAGATTTCCTGAACTTAATCGCGGTATTCCTTTTGCACCACGATATGACAGCCGCCACGATATATCTCTTGCTGCGTCTTATAACCCAGATAGTGTCTGGAATTTCGGTATTACATGGGTTTACAGAAGCCCTCAGCCTTTCACGCTACCTGATGCACAGTTTTTTGCACCTCTCAGAACTGGTCTGTCGTCCGATCCCTGGCAATGTTGTACGGCTCTGCCTTTTCGTGGTCAATACATTACAGGACAGAGGAATGCCGTCAGATTGTTGCCCTATCATCGCTTAGATATTAGCGTCACGCATAAATTCAATTATATCAATCTCCCTCTTGATTTAACTTTAAGCATCTATAATCTTTATAATCAATCCAATAGTTTACTATGGTGGTTAGAAAGAACTCAAAAAAACAGCTCTACTATCAATGCGGATAGTACCTTTTTGCTCACTTTATTTCAACTCAATCAATTTCCATTTTTACCCTCAATAGGATTACAATGGCATTTTTAAAGAATTTTACCCGTACTTTTTTTGCGATTCTTCTGACATTAATCATCACTAGCTGTAGTTCAATACAACTCGACAACTCTTATTTACCTGATAGTAAGTTATCCGAAGCTAAACTTGTTGTTTCAGGAATGTTACTTGCCGAGACCCCGCTACGAAATATTTTCATTGGTAGGACTCTACCTCTTTACCCGGAAACCGCCATTCGAGATTACTCTGTGTTCGACGCTGAAGCTATTATCATCGTTGATGGTACAGAATTCAAAATGACCTTACAGCAAGATTCTACAAAACCACTTGAGTTAGTAGGAAGAACCCATGACTATTCTTTTTATGAAGTACCAGGCATGATCGTCCAATCTGGTAAGCGTTATCAAATCAAAATAACTTGGCACACTAACAGCCAAAACTCTTTAACAGCAACAGCCTTCACAGATGTACCAGCATCTGTACCGACTCTTGATTCAATTTCTATTGAAAGAATACCGGGCAAATCAGTTATTCTTAATTCTTTTATACGAATAAACAACACAAATCAAGCATTTGTCTTTGCTACACGAGGGCAAAGATTACGTTCTCCGCAATGGGGCGCTCAAGGTTCATTTATTGGACTGCCGACTGTACCAAATAGTATAAACCAGTTCATAAAACTTAGCAGTAAAATTGAGGTAAGTCCATTTACACCTCAATTCTTTGATTTCATTGACAGTACTGGTAATAGCCCATTATATCCCTCTTTTGGGCGGCTTTACGTATATGATAAAATTTATGCGCAATATTTTCGTTCAGGATTAGCGTCTTTGCAGAGCAACGCAAATCCGTTCTCTAGTGGAAATATTGACAACATACAAGGTAACGTTATTGGTCATGGAGTAGGGATTTTTTGTGGATTGAAAATTGGAACAGCACTTGAACTCAAGTTGTAAATGTGATAAGTTTGTATCAACAAAAAAGCCCGCCTTTCATGCAATATGAGTTTCGACCTCACAAGTTTCAAAGCGGGCAAGCAGATAAGAATTACGCCCCTATCTGCTTGCAATATACGCAAGAGAAGCACTGCACGAAAGAGTGGGACGCATTTTTCACTCTATTTTTGGAATTTTCTATGAAGTTTTTTGGTTTGAAGGCTGTGCAAGCCTTCGTATTGGCTGGTATTGTTAGTGGGTTGGTGGTAAGCTGCCAAGATGGTGATATTCTCCCAACAAGTTCTGTTCCGGCTGAGGTTGCACAAACGGGTTCAAGTACACTCAGCAAAGCAGCCGTTGAATTAACGGCGCAAGATGTCCCGTTTCTCAATGAGCAGCTTGAGCATATTGCCCGTGCCACAGCGCGGACGCTTTCTGATCCGCAAATGGTTAAAATGCTTCATGCAAAAGCATTGGAGCGCTTTGACAGCGATACGGATGTTTTGTGGGAACATTTGGATAACGACAAGGCAAAGTTTCAGGGTAAAGCCAAGGGCTGGTCGTCATTGGTTCTTTCCAAATTGGAGACAAGAGGCAAACAAGCATTTTCTTCCGCACAAGCAATGGACGTTATGCTTGCGAAAGTAGAGCGGGCAATGGGCGGGAAACTGCACCTGTACTGGTATATGCCCGAGAAATGGGATGGAAAGACCGCGCCACTTGTGGCTTATACGCCTATTGATGAGAAACTTGGCAAACGCAAAGATGCGCCTGGCTATGACGCAAATGGCAAAGAATACACGATAACCGAAGAAATTGCAAAAAGTCGTCCGATTATCATTCTCACACGCAACGAGCGTACAGAAGCAGATGGTAGCATAAAAAAACGCGCTCCACAATCAATCGTTGGCGGGTTCAGCAAAAACAGTTCCTCCCTGCAAAGCACCTATATTCGTCTTCGATTGGAATCTTTTAGTGTTCCCTCATCGCATGAAGACTGGTTCAGTGGCGGACCAGAGTTTGTAGCACGTTTTGCAACAACTCAGGATGGAAATAATTTTAGTGAATATCCGGGTTGGGATTTAACAGGAATTACGCCCGGAGAGTGTGATGGTCGGATTATTGGTGGCTGGACAGGTCAATGGGAACGGAGCTTTTACTGGGATAGCACATCTCACAAAACCCTTTATATTCAATGGACAGAAGAAGATCCACCAGCAATATTTTCTGGCAGCGCTACGCTTTCTATAACAGGGGAATTTAAGCTATTGGACTTCACGATTAAACCTAATGCCAATTTTAGTATAACAATCCCATCTATCGGAACAGATAAGCTGCAAGGCTGGGCAATCCACAATGACCACCCAGCGTATCCGTCCGCTCCTCTACGCTCATACAACGGCGGACACCCGTCAACTGTAGTGCGATTTGATCCTAATTGAGGTTATTGAAGCTAATGTGTGGTCTTCTGATTTGGAGAAGACCACACTTTTTTTATCCAATAAATTCCACACTAACCAATGAAAAAAGCCCTATTCCTCTCGTTTGTGGTAATAATGATGCCAACTTTTCTTCTTTCACAATCATTACCGCAGCAACCTTTCAATTTGCAATTATCAGTTTTCGCAGGAATAAGCCCCGAACTTATAGCACATAGCCGACCAAATGCCGCTCTCGGTATTCGTCTAGGCGTGTTGCACGAGGCAGGCTTATATGTCGGCGCGGCATGGTCTATTCATCCTTTTACCTATAGCTCCACTGGTGACAAAAGGATTGGTGCGGCACCGAGAGTAATTTGCGGCGAATTGGGCTGGGAGTTCCAATTAACACCAACAACGTTCCTTCGCCCCTACCTAGCGTTAGGGCGATTTGGTATTGATAATAGTTATCAAGGGTATGGTGGTCTCACGCTTCTTCCGGCAGCAGAAAGTACAACGTGGGGGTTAGGAGCAATATACAGCGTACAGATTTCGCATGATATTTTGGTCGGTGCTGAAGCTAGAGCAATATGGCTTGCGGGTCTTCATTTGACGGGCAATATTAGTTATCGGCTGCGCTAATGCCAAGCCGGAAGTCAAGGAAATATCCGCCGGACTTGAGGAAATCGCGCAAGCCGTAGCAGTAGCTATCGAAGGACAGAATGTCAAAATTTGCTGGATCGACTGCCAGACTGCGACACCAGAGCGTTTGTCTATCAAACAAGTTCCGCTACCGCCGACACTTTGCCATTTTTCTGTATGCCGTTTTCTTCAACAAATTTACCATCGCCGAGATACTGATTAAATTCGACCGAAACCAGCTTCGATACGCCTTCCTCTTGCATCGTCACGCCGTAAAGCGTGTCGGCGGCTTCCATCGTCAGTTTATTATGGGTAATCATAATAAACTGCGTCGTTTCGCTGAAGGTACGAATAAGGCGCACGTAACGCCCGATATTGGCATCATCAAGTGGCGCATCTACTTCATCCAAAATACAGAAAGGGCTTGGTTTGACAAGGTAGATAGCGAAAAGCAGCGCAATCGCCGTCAGCGTTTTTTCTCCACCGGATAGCATTTCTATTGATGCAGGGCGTTTCCCACGAGGCTTGGCGATGATTTTGATTGGCGCTTCGAGTGGGTCGCCCTCTTCGATTTGCAAATCTGCCTCGTCGCCTTCGTTGAAAAGCGTTTTGAAAATATGAATGAAGTTTGTGCGGATGCGCTCAAACACATCATAAAACTGCTTTTGCGCGGTTTGATTGATTTCTTGAATGGTCTGCTTGAGCGTGTGTTCGGACTCTTGCAAATCCTTAAATTGTGCCTCCAAAAACTCCACGCGAGCATTTTCACGGTCGTATTCCTCCGCCGCAAGCGGGTTCACCGTGCCGATACTTTTAATCTGCTCTTTGAGCGATTTTGCTTCTATTTTAAGCCGCGCAAGGTCGAACTTTGCATCTTCAAAAAGCATCATATTGTCGCCAAAAGCAGACTCTTCCAGTGCTTCGGGCGTGGCAAAGGTTGCGAGGTCGAGCGTAAATTCCTCCAAAGCGCGTTCCTGCAAACTCCCAACCCGGTTTTGTAAATTGGCAAAATCCAATTCTGCTTTATGGAGGCGCGTTGTCACGGCTTCGGCTTCGCGGCGAACACTGCGTGATTCCTCGCTTTCCCGTTGAATTTGCGAGCGAATATCCGCTTGCTCACGTGCTATACCGTCGCGCACGGCTTCTGCGCTTGTTGCCACGTTTTGCGCATCCGCCAAAGCGCTTTCCAATGCAGCAAAGCGCTGTTCCAAGGCATCATGCTCCTTTTGCGCCTCAAGTGCCTCCTGCTCGCGTTTATGGCTACGCTCTTCCAGCGAAGAAATTTCCCCTTCCAAGCGCTCTACCGTGACGGAAAGCGTGCGCTGTTCGCCACGTGCCTCCACAAGCTGCATTTCGGCACTGCGGGCTTCATCCGTGCGGGCGGCGAGTTCTTCTTCGACTGCCGCCATTGCTTCTTGCATTCGTTGTAGATGCTCTTCCGCCGCGTGTTTGCGGCGCGTGAGTTCTTCCAATTCGTTGCCCTGTGCGCCTTCTGCGGCTTGTGCCTGCTCCAAAGCCAGCATTTCTGCGGCAAAACGGTCAATATCATTGCTTTTTTGCTCAAGCGATTCTTCCAACGATTCGACTTGAAACCGCAACTGCCCTACTGTTTGCGTGTGTTTGCTTTGGAGAGCCTCGGCGCTGCGCAGTGCATCGGCAAGGCGGTTGGGGTTCAATTCTTTGCGCAGCGCCGTTTTTTCGGTAATGGTAGCGCGAATGTCAGCAAGGCGCATCTGCAAGGCGCTTATTTCCTGCTTGAGAGTTTCGATTTGTTCCGTGCGCCCAATCGTTGCGCCTTCGGTGGGATTCGTGCCACCACCTTTGGTGCTGCCGTTTGCCCGAATAATCTCGCCGTCCAGCGCTACGACTGCATGACACAAACCGCTTGCGAATGCTTCTTGCGCAGCATCGTTAGTGGCGGTCTCGACGCAGAGCATATCGCCCAGCGTATGGCGTAGTATGTTACGAAGCGCATCACTGCTGGTGTTGACAAGTTCACTCAAGTATCCTTTGAAGCCTGTGTTTTCACCGAGTGGCTTAGGTGCAGGGTGCGTGGGAACGCGGTCGAGGCAGATAAAGGTAGCTTTCCCCTTATTCGCTGATTTCAGCGCCGCAATCGCAGAAGCCGCCTCCTGAGCGTTCTCCACGATAAAATAATTTGCCGCTTCGCCCAATGCCGATTCCAACGCAACGCGCAAATGAGCATCGGCAGAAACCGCCTCAGCAAGCGTGATGCGGCGTGTGGGTTGCCATGCGCCCGTTTTCATCAAAAACTGCGCAGTTTCGGCGGTATTCACTAACCCTTGCAAAAACTCCAATGAGGCGGTTTTTCGGCTCAACTCGGCGTGAAGATTGGCTGCATCACGCTCCATAGCAGAGATTTCGGCTTGGAGCGTCTCGACGGTTTCTTGTGCTGCCTGAAGTTCGTTCTCGGCTTGGCGCACTCGCGCTTGATGATCTGCACCCAGCGCCAACGCTGCTTCGCAGTCGTGTTGCGTACTGAGAAGCTTTTCTTGTTGCTGCTGCATGGCGCGTTCGGTCTCGCTTTTGCGCTGTGCCAGGGCATTCAGCGATGCAATCGTGCGTTCCGAATTTGCACGTGCGGCATTGATTTGGTTCAAAAGGCTCATCACGGCTTCGTTTGCCGACCGCGTGTTCGTGCGGGCGGATTGTGCTTGGGCGCTGATTTCATCGGCAATTGCCTTCAGGCTTGCGTAAGCGCTCTCGGCACTCTCCAAATGCTGTTCGGAATTGTCAAGCGCCGAACGGGTTTCTGCAAGACGGATTTCTGCCTGCTCAACAGCGCTGCGCAGTTCGTCTGCTTCCTTCAACGCCCGTTCCCGGCTGCGTTCCAAGGCGATTAAGCGCTCATTGGCAACGGCGCGTTCCTGCGAAGCTGCCATTTGACGGCGTTGCGCTTCGACAAAATCCGTTTCGGCGGCTTGCAGACGGCTTTGTATCTCGTTTTGTTGCGCTTCCAGATCTGCCAGCACCGCCTCGGCATCGCGCAATTCTTGGTCGAAGCGCTCTTTGGTGCTGCGCTCGGTGCGGATGCTTTCTTCAAGAGGCTGCACAAGACGCAAAAGCTGGGCGTATTCGTGTTGAAGCATCACGCGCTCGACCTTGTGCAGCTTTCCGCCAATTTCCGCCGCCAGTTTTGCTTTTGCCGCTTGGCGCGACAACGACCGCACGACTTTTTGCACCTCGACAACAATATCGTTAATGCGAGAAAGATCGCTTTGAATGGTCTCCAACTTGCGCTCTGCCTCGCGGCGACGGGTTTTATATTTTGTCACGCCAGCCGCTTCCTCGAAGAGTTTACGGCGCTCGTCGGTACGGCTGCTGAGAATGGTTTCAATCATTTTTAACTCAATGACCGAATACGCATCCGGTCCCATCCCCGTATCCATGAAAAGGTCGGTAATATCCCGCAGACGACATTCCGTGCCGTTCAAAAGGTATTGGCTCTCACCGCTTCGGAAGAGGCGGCGCGTCATTTTAACTTCAGTGTATTCGGTCGGCAGTACGCCGCGATTGTTCTGCACGGTGAGCGAAACTTCTGCCAATCCAAGCGGGCGGCGATTTTTTGTGCCATTAAAAATGACATCGTGCATTTTGTCCGAACGGAGTGTGGAAGCCTTTTGTTCGCCCAAAACCCAACGGAGCGCATCAACAACATTCGTTTTTCCACAGCCGTTCGGACCAACAATAGCCGTCATGCCGGGCGTGAATTTGACTTGGGTTTTGACGGCAAAGGACTTGAAGCCGACAATCTCAATTTGTGATAAGTACATGGTATGCGAAACGATAAGCGAAGCATGAAGCGGGAGCCTCACACCTCGAAGAAGAATGGTTAGAAAATGAGCCGTTGCAATGCTGCTTGCAACTACTCGCGGGTAAAATCAATAACAGTGTTGAGTTTTGAGTTTGTTAGAAGGTGTCTGAAAACACGCTCGAACCCCTCACCCTGTCCTCTCCCAGAGGGAGAGGGTTCCAGAAATGGCTCTGTATCTTGCCCTTCTCCCTCTGGGAGAAGGGTTGGGATGAGGGCGGTGTAATTTTCAGACACTCTCTTAGACAAAATTGCCCGAGGCGCAAGCGCTATCGTTTCTGCGCCATCACCGACACCATTGTCAGTGCGTGTTCTCCGAGCGCGATATTGCCGGTAATTTCTGTGCGTTCTCTCGCATTTTCGTAGGAAATGCCTTTGGTAAAGACCTTCCATGCAATGTCTGGCGGAATCGCTACTCTTGTTGCGGGGTTTGAGGCGTGGTTCTGTGAAAGCGACCACCCGCTCTGCCTTCGTTCAAGATACCACGCACCGCCAGCCTCGCCTGTGACTTCTACCTGAACACTTGTTCCTGCGGGCGCTTCGATGCTGATGTATGTCAAGGGAAGTCCGCGCATAAACGCATCAATGCACGGGTAGAATAATTCTCTCGTCATCAATGCCTCCGTTTGTCCAATAGCGTCGCGTATTTGCTGTTGATGATGCCATTTTTCGGTGTATTCCCGTGCTACGTGCATCCATTGAAAATTTTTTGTTTCGCCCGCCCAGTCAACAGGAAATGGTGCATCTGCCCACGGATTGACCGATGCGAAGTATGCACTTGTCGGAGCGCCTGTTGCTTCTAACAAAAAAATCAAAACATCAGGGCTGATGCGCTTTGCAGCCTGTACCCATTCGTGATTGATGCTGTCAAGCCAATGCACCAATTCAGCGTAGGATTGAGTGCCTTGCGGCGCTGCCAGACCGAAATATCTATCACGTTGCAGAGAAAGCGCACGGATATTGCCGTCCAGCAAATGCGCGGCAACATCTTTGACCGTCCACCGCTTTGCTACTGTTGGTTTCGACCAATCCTCAGCGCTCAATGAGCGAAGAAGCGCCATGAGATGAGCGTCCAGAGGGGCGAAAAGGGGCGAAACGTTGATTGGTGGTGACTGTTCCATGATTTTTGTACTTCATAGTCTGTCATGCTCTTCTGGTGGCGTATTCGGAATTTTCGCCATTACCGCTCTAAAATCTCCGGGCTGTACACGTTGCGTTTGCTCATAAAAAAAACGCTCTGTTTCCTGTCGACGCAATTCGTGTGTAACAGCATTAGTAACAAATTCATCAAGTGGCGTATTGCTCTGACGAATAAAAGCATTTGCTTGTTCAAGAATTGTATCGGGAAGGGTGATGGTGATGGTCATTATCGTTTCTCCTCACTCTTTCTGACGCGAAATTATCAACATCGGAATAAGCGAAAGAACCGTCGTGTAAACCGCCGTTAGCGTCCCGTAGCGCAGGAAGAACTGAAGAAAGTGTATCTCTGTTGGTCGAAGATAGAAAAAGTAATAAATGACGTTGTGCAGTGCCGAGCAGAGTGCGACAATCATCGGAAAGCGCAAACTACCCGTCATTTCTCGTTCGCGGGTTTCGAGATAAAAATATCCTGCCACAAAAACCGCAATGACCTTTGCCAGCGCATTCGAGCCAATCACATCCGCCGAAACCGCATCAAAGAGCAGCCCGGCACCAAACCCTGCGATCATGCCAATCATCTGACCTTCATTCAACGCCACCCAAATTGCCCAAATCAGCATCACGTCGGGTACGATGCCGTCAATAGCAATAAATGGAACCAACACAACCGTTGCGACCGCCAACAAGAGTGCTGCAACGGCATACGCAATATAGCGTAAGACCGGATTATTCATCAGGGCTTCGCGGTCAGTGAAGGGCGTTTGTGAACGAAAAATTTCCACAGGGCAATGGGGGTTAATTGGTCATTGGTGCTGGCTTGGAAGAGCTTTGGGTTAGTTTTCTTCGGTTGAATCTTTAGGCGCATTTTGGCGCTCACGGGCATTTTTGATGGAGTCTCGTACGGCTTGGCGTTCTGCCTCTTTGATGGCTTCTTTCGAGGCTTCACGGTTGAGACGATTTGCCTCGCGGATAGCGTCGCGGGCGCGGGTGCTGTTTTCACGATTGCCGTCGCCTTTTTTGAGGCGTTTTTCCAAAAGGTCTTCCACCATCAAGCGCTCTTCGTCGGGCGGCTGTAAGCCAACAAAAACGTACTCAACAGAAGGAAAATGCACCGCCGGTTCGATGCGAAGCCTCCAAAAAAGCGTTGTAGGTTCATCTTTTTTCTCGACGACGCGCCCAATGATAATATCCGCCGGATAGCGGCTGCTATAATCCGACGTTACAACGACATCGCCTTCTTTCACATCCTCGGTTTTGGAAACATTCGTCAAATAGAGCGCTGTGCCGCCTTCCCAAGAAACGATACCATTAACACGACTACGCTCAATTTTTGCGGCAATACGAGTGTCTTTGTCTAAAATTGTTTGGACAATTGCATTATGCCGTGCCGATGAAAAGACAAACCCCACTAAACCTCTGTCGTTGAGAATCGGCATTCCTGCTACCACGCTGTCAAGTACGCCAACGTTCAGTGTAAGATAATACCGCGATTTGTCCATGATACGCCCAACAACTCGTGCAGGAAGCACGACATAATCGGCAGAATCGCGGAATTGCAGAAGAGAGCGAAAACGCTCGTTTTCGGCAACAGCACGACGTGTTTGGGCAACTTCACGGCTCAGTCGGTAATTTGCTTCGCGGAGCGCCGCATTATCGCTGAGAATCGTCAGCGGATTCGGCAACCATGCAAGCGATTCTTGAAGCAATCCCACGCCGCTAATCAAAATAATGCGAAACCCGCGCAATTTTGCTGCATTGCCAAAGGTCATCAGCAAAAAGCTCATGGCGACAAGGACGCATAAGACAACATATTCTTTGAAACGAACAATAAGTTCGATAATACGCATCATTGCTTATCGCTCACAGCTTTTGTGGAGAAATTGTGAATAAGAGTGCCGCTATGCCTGAAGTGCGCAAAAGCGCGTCAGCGCAAGAAATTGCCGCTATACGCGCTTTTGTAAATGAGATTCTACACCAAGTTAATACCGACGATTTTTAATCAAAACCGCAGAGTATTCATCAATATTTTCCAAGACCTTGCCTGTCCCGCGCACAACGGCAGAAAGCGGGTCTTCGGCAACGTGAACGGGCAAATTCGTCTCAAGGCGAATGCGCTCGTCCAAGCCCTTGAGCAGCGCTCCGCCGCCGGTGAGCATAATACCGCGATCGAAAATATCTGCCGAAAGTTCCGGCGGCATACGCTCCAAGAGCGTCCGAATAGCGCTCACAACCTCCGTAATAGTGGGATTCAGCGCTTGACGAATATCCACCGAGCTGACGCGAATCATACGCGGAATGCCCGCTACAAGGTCGCGACCTTTCACCTCAATATCAACTTCCTCTGCAAACGGAACAGCAGAGCCAACTTGACATTTTATCATCTCGGCGGTACGGTCGCCAATGAGAATATTATAGTTTTGCTTGAAGTATTGTACGATTGATTCCGTCATTTCATCGCCCGCAACGCGTATGGATTCATGCCCTACAATACCCGAAAGCGAAATAAGGGCAATTTCAGTTGTGCCGCCACCAATATCAACAATGAGATTGCCAACGGGTTCGGCAACATTAAGGTTAATGCCAATTGCCGCCGCCATCGGCTC
>JAAFHM010000366.1 GCA_013298375.1 Ignavibacteria bacterium
CTCAGGCTGAAAAGTGCTTCAAATCTCAGGTTGAGTCTGCCCGAAGCGTTCATTTATTTTTGTTCACTTCCCAAGATCATCACATCAAATAGCCTTTTTCAGCCTCAATTTTCGGCGGTAAATTTTCTCCCAGCATTTCTTTTAAATCCCGCTCAATCGCATTGCAAATTGCTGTGAGCGGCACGTCGGTTGTGAGATTTTCAAATGGATCTTCGTTAGCAGCACCAACTTTGGAAATCGTGTTGAAGACAAAGGCAATCGTTATAGAAATCGGAATTACCAGTACGTCGATGCCCATTTTGGTAAAATCACCAATCAGTGTAAAAGGCAAAAGTAGCATAAAGACGACCAAAAATAAGCGTGTAAAATAGTCGTACTGCCGTAAGAGAGGTGTTTCCTTGATGCGCTCGCACGAGCCTTGTAGTGTATTGAAGGTCGCCAGCGTCGGCTCAAGGCTGATATTATCAAACCCGCCCAGAATCTCTTCTTTCATGCCCTCTTTGATGCGAATGCCTTGTTTTTGCAAGAGCATATTGGGAATATTCGTTTTCGCTGAAACCCACGTAAATTCTTCCGGCGTGAGCAAATGCCGAAATTCCTCCGTTGTGCCAATATGGTGATTTTCAGGCGGCAGCGTGAGTGCTTTTACTGAAATAGATTCCTCGCGCAAACGGAGACGCAAAGCGTGTGCAAAGGCAATCTGACGATGGATAATTTCTTGCTTGTACGCCTCTGCTTTTTCTTTTGAGGCTTTGCCTATACCAACAGCATTATCCGCATTGGCAATGATTTGGCGAGCAAAACTGCGGCTGCTGTTGGCGATATTCGCCCAAAGCGTCCGCGCTTCCCACCACCGAGCGTAGGCGGTGTTGTTGCGAAAACCGATAAAAATTGCCAGTGCGCTGCCTAAAATTGCTGAAAGCGAAAACGGCAGCGAAAGCACCAGTACACCGCTTTTGTAGAGCAGAAAGACGACAATAGACAAAACAACCGATACCAACATTTCTACCCGAACATAGCGTAATATCTTAACGGGGCTGAGATTGCGTTTGATAATCATGGATGATGAAAACAATGGTTAAAAATACGGAAGCACATCACTCATGCGTGTGCGGTGTGTGGTCACGCATCCACGTCCGTACACGATCGGGAAGCGAGTAGTAGAGAGCTATTCCACCGAAAATAGCAAATGAGATAAATGGCGAAACGTATGCTAATGCTCCACCAAGTGCGTATAAAAGAAACGAGCGAATATTTCCGCGCAATACCTTCCGTTCCAGTTCTTCCGAAGCGTGGTCGTGCATGAGTTGTGCCTTCAATCCAGCGTGCCTACGAAGCAGCATAAAACCGAGTGATGCACCAGAAAACACCAAGCCATAACACAAACTCGCAACAGGACGAAAGGGGTATCTCCCAACTAAATTATTCACAAACGGAATGAGCGTACACCAAAAAAGCAAGTGAAGATTATGCCAGAGAAGCGGCATATCCACACGCTTTATCAGCCCTAGCACGTGATGGTGATTTATCCAAATAATCGCAACAGTTACAAAACTCAGCGCGTAGGCGATAAACTGCGGCGCAAGCATGGGAACAAGCGTCCGAAAGGATGTTTGGTCGTCAATTTGCGGCAGTTTGATTTCAAAAACCATGAGCGTAATGATAATCGAAAAAACGCCATCGCTGAAGGCTTCTAAGCGGGATTTGGAGATGGTCATGGCATTATTGCTCGTTCAGTTTTCGTAAAAGTTCCGCTATAACCTTGTCTTTTTCATCTAATGCTTTGTCTTTTTCCTCCAAAGCCTTTTCCTTTTCTTCCAGTGCTTTCTCTTTCTCTCCCAATGACTTCAGCAAACGTTGCTCTTTTTCCGCAAACATCGCATTGACCGTCCGCCACGCTTCTTTTTCGATTTCTATTTGCTTCCTCTCTTTGGGGTCAGTGCCGACGTAATGCAAAATATCGGTAAGTGTCCGTAATTCCTCGCTGTCGGGGGTATGCAGGAAATCTTTGGTTGTTTCCGAGCTGTCCACAAAATTTTTCTGCTCAAAGACGCTCAGGAGCTTATCCAAACGGGTCTGGTAGCGGTCGGTGATGCGCTCTACCTGCACCACAAAACTATCGTGCGTAAGTTTTTCGATAAATGCACTTTTCCGATGCAGGATTTCGCCGCTAATGAGGTCTTTGTAGTTGCGCTCTACTCTGAGGCAGGGTGTTTCTATTTCCGGTAAAGCAAAACCCAATATGTAGATAGTTGTAATGGGTAAAATCACTTTTTCACTATCAATCGTATCCTCTTTTTTGTACTGCTCTGCCAAGTATGAACGAAAGCGCATGACATCAATCAGGTTTCTTGCCTTCTGAATTTCAATCAATACTTTCTTGCGCTCGCCCGTTGCGGTCTTGATGGTGGCAATAAAATCCAAACGAAAAACCGCCAAACCCGCTAGTGCATCGGTATAGGTAAATTCTTGCGGTTGGACTTCGACCGTTTCAATCGTTTCATCCAACAGCGTTCCGATAAAGAATTTCACAACCTTCTCGTTTTCCATCATGCGCTTGAAAACGACATCGTATATAGGATTGGCGATAATCATGGGGCGGAAGCAAATTGTTTCATTTGAGGGAGGATATTCTTCTTTTGAGCATTGCAATATAACGGAAACACCTTCATCTGCCAATCGGAAAAGCCTTTATTCCAACGCCAACGAAAGCCCAAACGTCAGCAGCAAATCCGCCCTCTCCACACCCACAAGCACGACGTTATCCCGCGTGTAGCTAAGAGCGGTGCGAAAAGAAACATTTTTGGCAATCGGCAGAAACAGTGCCGCTTCTGCAAGATAACGATAATCTTCCGCACTTGTCAAGCCTTGTTGATACCACGCTTCATATTCTACACGAACTTTTCCCTCAAAAAGCGAATTGCGCCCTGCAAGCCGTACCGTTCCTCGCCAGAGGTTCTGTACGTTGCTCGTCAAATCCGGCATATCGCGGAAGGCATTGCCGTTGAAGGTGGTTTGCTCGTTGGTTAGTGTTAATGAGGCTTTTAGCGTATGATGCTTTTCGTTTATCAGCACGACCGTTCCGCCTACGCCAGCTTGATAGCGAAAATCAAACTTGCGCCGATAATTCCGCTCGCCCCAGAGCATGATGTAGGGATAAATCCACTCTTTGGGAAAAGCATAAATGAAGTTCCGCGAAATAAGGTCGTTTTCCGTAAGCCGCTTCGCAAAGGTTCCGTATTGGTAGGTGGAGGAGGATTTGAAACCCCACGTTTTTTCATTCGGCTCAACGTAGCTGGCTTCCAGCGTGGTTATCCAAAGCAGCCGCTCCACATTGCCCGTGATAAGCGTCCCGCCGCTTGACAAACGCCCGCGCCACGAGGAAGAATCAGCCTCAGAAAGCTGTGCAAAAGCGATATTGCCGCAAAGCAGTATGAGTACTACTGTAATAGCGTAAAAAAGGGGCGTTTGCCGCCCCTGTGCGGTTGTTGTGCGAAAGGTGAGCATAGTGGAAAAGATTACTGAATAGACGTGAGAATTTTCAAGAACTCCTGTGGCTGCGCTACGAAAGGCAGGTGCGAGGTATTCATCTCAAACACTTTTTTAATGCCGCCATTAGCAGCAATCATCGCCTTTTGAAGGTCGTAGCCGACGGCATTATCTTGCGTGGTGCTGATGTAATATTTCGGAACGCTGCTAAATTTTGCGCCAAGCGAAACTTTCTCGCCAAGCGGCTTTGCGGGTTCTGCGTGGTGATATTTCACCAAAACATCTTTCATAAAATCGGGACAATCCGCGCAGACCGCAGGAACAATCACATCTTTCTTGATTTTTGCCTCAGCATAATCCGCCGAAAACTCCAACGCGCCGCCCACTTTGCTTTGCGCATCTTTTTTGGAAAGCGTCAGCCAATCTTCGCCATTTTTCGGCAAATACGCTGAGACGTACACGAGTTTTTCAATTTTTTGCGGAATGTTGTTCGCCACCTGCGAAGCCACGATACCCGCCATACTGTGCGCCACGAGCGTAACTTTGCCCGCTTTAGCATGAACAGCGTGGGCATTCACGGCATCGCTGACGGTTTTCACGTAATCGCTCAAGGTTACTTTACTGGAAGGTGTAAGATTCAAGCCGTGTGCGGGCAAATTCACCACAACAACGTTTGCATTTTGAGCCAGCTGATTCCGCACAAAGCCCCATGCAGACTCGTCTGTCCATGCGCCATGCACCAGCACGTAGGTGGGATAGCGAGATTTATCTTTTTCGAGTTGAGCAATCACTAACCGTGCTGCCGCACCACCGCTGTTTTGCTGTTGTCCGGTAATAAGATTGCCGTCCTGCACCGCAAACGAGGCGAATGCTTCGCCAACTTCAAACTTCGAGTTCGGCATTTTTCGAGCTTCATCTTCAATGCGAAACGGCTGAATTTTCATACCAACAAAATTATCCGCATACTGCTCTTCGCCGCTTGCAAAGCCTGTCCATTTCTTGCCTTCCACCAGAAATTTGCCATTCGGGAGCTTCGTTTTAAGCAAAATACACGTGCCATGACAAATCGCTGCTGTGGGCTTGCCCGTGAGGTAGAAATCCACAAAAAATTTGTGCAATTCGGTGTTGTCGATGAACGTGTACATCGGACCTTGACCGCCGCAGACGAAAATGGCTTTGTATTCATTCGGGTTCACGGTCGAAAGTTTTTTCGTGTTTTCGAGCATTGCCATTTTGCTGGGATCTTTTTTGAAACCGAGCGAAAGCATATCGAAAGCACTGTATTTGCTTGCATCTTCGGGGTCGCTGAAGCCATCAAATTTCACCGCACCTCCGTCGGGACTGGCAATTTCAACCGTATAGCCCGCTTCGGTAAATTCCCAATACGGATGCGTGATTTCCGCCGCCCATGCACCGATGGGCCAGCCTGTTTGCTTGTTCTGTGCGGGGTTGGAGGCAATAAAGAGAACTTTGCCTTTTGTGCCTGCGCCGTGCTGTGCCAGTATTGGTGCGGAGTGGAAGAACGTAATGCCAATGAAGGCAAGAACGAGTGTAGAAAAAAATGTTTTCATGGTTCCCTGAAAAAAGTGGAAAAATGGAGTGAAAAATCGTTAGCTGAACATTGATTGCAAAGCCTCTTCACTACTGCATACTTGGGCATGGGTGAAGAATGTTCTTGATACAAAAATACCATACTTCGCAGGG
>JAAFHM010000337.1 GCA_013298375.1 Ignavibacteria bacterium
GAGAAGACTTAGAGTTGGAAAATACTACCCAATAATGTATATTGGGGAAATGAAAGACACACTGACTAGCCGAGAAGTAGCCGACTTTCTTGGCGTAACTATCAAGTCGGTGCAGCGTTGGGAACGCGAAGGTCGCTTAGTTCCTGAAGGACGCACACCGACGAATCGGCGATACTACAAACGCAGCAGCATTCTGCAATTTCAAGGACGCAAGCCCGTTCTCACGGAGCGCCGCGCCGTTGCGTATTGTCGCGTTTCTTCGGCAGCGCAAAAGCCCGATTTGAAGAATCAACGCCGCGTTTTGGAAGAATTTATCACCGCACGAGGCTTGGCAAACGTTGAGTTCATCGAAGAAATCGGCGGCGGTCTGAATTTTGAACGTCGAAGATTTGTTGCGCTGATGGATGAAATTGGCGAGGGAAAAATCTCCACGCTGATTATTGCTCACCGCGACCGCCTGACGCGGTTCGGGTTTGAGTGGTTCGCGCACTACTGCAAGCAGCATGACTGCGAGATGTTGGTACTGAACCAAGAACGTCTCAGTCCCGAACAAGAGATGGCGCAAGACCTGGTGACGATAGTGGATTGTTTTTCCAGCCGACTGTATGGTCTGCGGAATTACCGCAAAAAACTGGACGAGGCATTAAAAAACGAGGTGCAGGGATGATGCTTGCTCATCAAATCCGTCTTGACCCCACCGCCGCGCAAGCGCAGTATTTTCGTCAAGCCGCAGGAACAGCGCGGTTTGTGTGGAATTGGGCGTTAGCCGAGTGGAACGCCGAATATGCTCAAGGCAAGAAACCAAGCGGCATGAAGCTGAAAAAACAGTTTAATGCCATGAAGTACGAACAGTTCCCTTGGCTACACGAGATTCACCGCGACGCACACGCACAGCCGTTTGCAAACCTGCAACGTGCATGGACGCGGTACTTTTCTCAAAAAAAGGCTGGCAAAGAAGCATTTGCGCCTGTGTTCAAGAAAAAAGGTGTGCGGGATTCGTTCTACCTCGCCAACGACAAATTTGAAATGGACGGGCATCGAATCAAGTTGCCCAAAATCGGTTGGGTGCGCTTGCACGAAGAATTACGGTTTGTTGGGCGCATTGTCGGTGCAAGTGTTCGTCGCATTGCCAATGCGTGGTATGTCGCGGTGCAAGTAGATGTGCCAGACGACAAGGCGCAGCGTAAGCGCAGGGGTGATAGTGTTATTGGGGTAGATTTTGGTATCAAAGCCGCCGCAACAATTTCAAGCGATGGGAAGCATGGCAGCGAGACGGTACTTGCTCCGAAGCCGCTCAAGAGCAATCTGCGCCGCTTGCGCATTCGTTCCCGAAGGCATTCACGGAAAAACAAAGGCTCAAAAAATCGCGTCAAGTCCGCACAAAATCTTGCTTCGCTTCACGCGCGTATCACGAATGTTCGCCGAGATTTCTGGCACAAACTCACCTCCAAACTCTGCCGCGAAAACCAAGCGGTCGTGATTGAAGATTTGAATGTGCAAGGAATGATGCAGAACGGCAAGCTCTCACGGGCGATTGCGGATGTGGGCATGAGCGAAGGGCGGCGGCAACTGGAATACAAGGCAAAACTCTATGGTACACGCCTTGTGATTGCTGACCGTTGGTATCCGAATGATGCAGAACGGCAAGCTCTCACGGGCGATTGCGGATGTGGGCATGAGCGAAGGGCGGCGGCAACTGGAATACAAGGCAAAACTCTATGGTACACGCCTTGTGATTGCTGACCGTTGGTATCCGTCAAGCAAACTCTGTTCTGCTTGTGGTCAAAAGAAAGAAACACTCAGTCTCAAAGAGCGCGAATGGGAATGTGAGCATTGCCACACGCACCATGACCGTGATGTGAATGCCGCTCTCAATCTGCGACATCTTGCATCAATGGAATCATCATAATTCACTCTTTCAAAGAACTTTTCTACCCGTGGCTAACGGGAAAGTAACGCTTGTCAGATATGAACACTCATTGGAGGTTCAGGGCAAGAACTATAAAGGTGTTCACTTTTGTTCACCTTTTAGATAGCAGCTGTGCAAATGAGCAATTCTACAAACACTGCTTCCAATCTTGTTGCGCGTTTCGGAACGCTGCTCTTGTTGACACTTATTGTGGGCATTGCGGCAGCATTGCGTTTTGCTGATATTGCAACCGAATCACTCTGGGTGGACGAAATTTATTCGTACCGTCAAGCGCTCAAAAGCATTGCCATGATTATTGCCAATGCGCCATCGGATGTGCATCCGCCCGTGTATTATGCGCTCCTACACGCTTGGACGCTGCTTTTTGGCACAACGGAATTGGGCTTGCGGAGTTTTTCGGCGGTCTGTGGCATTCTGGCAGTGCCGTGTATGTATGTGCTGGGGTGCGATATAGCAGGGAAGCGTGTTGGGTTGTATGCCGCATTGTTGCTTGCATTGTCACATTTTCATATCCATTATTCGCAAGAAGCGCGGAATTATGCGTACGTCGTCTTGGTCGTGATTTTGGGGATGATAGGTTTTGTGCGTTATCTGCGGCATTTCGACGACGAGAATAGTGGCGAACTGCCGTGGCAGGTGATTGGCGGTTTTATCGCTGGCTCACTGTTGGTGCTGTATTCGCACTTTTTTTCGCTTTTTGTGATTGTGGCGCAAAATGTCCTCGTTTTCGGCTTTGCGCTGTTTCATCGCGCACGATGGAAACGAATGTGGAAGTCGTGGATTATCCTGCAAGCCTCATTATTAGTCATGTTTACACCGTGGCTGAATGTTTTGTACTATCAAATTCGCACGGTCAAAAGTGGTTTCTGGATAGACCGTCCGAATATGATGACCTTGGCGGAAACCTTGGTGGAATATGCCGGTTCGCTTTCGGCTGCGGCGGTGATTCTGCCCCTGTGCGTTTTGGCTTTTGTGCAAGTGCGGAAGCGGCTTCTGCGGGACAATGCTCAACCAGAAGAAATCTTTGTGCTACGATTTTGGACGGATGAACGTTTGATAATGCTGCTGCTCTGGCTCGCGCTGCCGATACTAATTCCCTACATTCTTTCGCTACAATCCACGCCGATTTATTACGTAAAATACACCATTCCGGCGCTTCCTGCCTTGCTTCTTTTGGCAGCGAAAGGCTTGGATGCACTAGATACGGAATCAGGATGGATGCGTGGTGCTGTTATTGCGGTCATCGTCGCATTAGGCGTTATTGCATGGCGGGACAATCGCAATGATTGGAACGCACTGGAAAAGGAAATTTGGAAAGAAGCCACGCAGTATGTTGACCGCTCGGCAAGCAGTAATGATGCCGTGTTTGTGCATGAATGGTACTGCAAATACAACTGCGAATATTACACGAAACGTCCGGATTTGGCATTTCAAGCGCTACCGCCAGAGCGCTTTGCCATTACTCCGACGACGATAGAGCGATTTTATGCGCCATCAGTGGCGGGGCGCAAGGATTTGTGGCTTGTGCTGTCGCATCGCGGTGCTGGAACACCGCGTATTTTGGAGCGCATAGAGCGAGATTTTACGCTGCTCCATGATAGCATATTTCCTTCGCGTTACCGTAAATACATGGTCGCCGACACGTTTCCTTTCCAAACACAAGCCGTATTCTTGATGAAAACGTACTTGTCGAATGATATTCGTGTTCTCCATTTTGAGCGCAAAAAGCCGTAAATGCTCGGTAAAAAAACGTAACATTCAACACTCAATACTTCTGCATTATGATTGGTTTTGGTTATGATATTCACCGCCTTGCCGAAGGCGAAAGCTTGATTTTAGGCGGTGTGGAAATACCGTCGTCATTTGGTACGGTGGCGCATAGCGATGGCGATGTGCTGCTACACGCTTTGTGCGACGCGCTTTTGGGCGCTGCGGGGCTGGGCGACATTGGCGAGCATTTTCCGGACACCGACGCGCAATATCGCGGTATTTCGAGTATAGAACTTCTTCGGCAAGTGATGGCGTTATTGCGCAAAGAGCAATATCAGCTCATCAACGTTGATTGTACGCTTGTTTTGGAGCGCCCGAAGATTTTGCCATACAAGCCCGCAATGCGGGAAAAAATTGCTGAAGTCTGTGGATTGCCGATAAAACGAGTCTCGCTGAAGGCAACAACGAGTGAAAAACTCGGATTTGTCGGGGCTGGAGAAGGAATTGAGGCGTATGCTGCTTGCCAAATTGAGGAAATACCCGCCTAGGGTAGAGAATGAAAATACAGAGATGCTTTGGCAAATTCAGACTGAAGAGCAGATGAAATCTCACTCTATGCCGTAGTGCGCACGATAATCAGAGGGGGTCTGCCCGGTATGTTTTTTGAACGCGGCATTAAAAGATGATTTTGAGTTGAAGCCCACACTATACGCCAACTCTTGAATGGTAATGGCTTGCGGCGCTTCTTGCGCACGGCGTTTCCATTCCTCTATGCGATACCGATTGACAAAATCGAAAAAATTGAGGCTGAGATGTTTATTGTGAATATCAGAAATCCGATAGGCGGGAAATCCCGTGAGAATCGCAAGTTTTTGAAGCGTGAGTTGATGTTCTAAATACGGTTTCTGCTCTTCCATGAACTGAAGCAAGTGTTTTGCATCCTGCTCTATCTGCTGCACGTCTGCCGCAATATCGTTCTCAGTATCCGCAGTATTTGTCCGGGCGAAAGGGGGTAACAGCCTTGAATGGGATTGCGCCGTAATGCCACCTTCCTTCAAAAGCAGTGGTGGTGGGGTTGGGAAATCTAACGGCTCTGCCAAAAGCTGCCGCAACTCGGCAGAATACACGATCGTTTTGCGGAGCGCAAAATATGCCAAGCCATAAACCCATAATGCTGCGGCAATCGCCATGGCATGATTGATTTGGTTTGGTCGCACCATGCCCCAAAGTGTCCCAATGCCCGCGAGCGCCACCATCACTGTCATTGCAGATAATCCTAAAACGATATTCCACAGCCATTGCAATCCCACGACTTCCAAGGATGCAAAGCGTTCTTTGATGCGCCGCGAGTATTCCATGAGTAGCCGCAGCGCTGCAAGCATATATCCCAACGTCCACCAAGGGCGCAAGGCAGCAAAAACGACGTATTGGTAGGAAGCGCCCTCCAAGGTCTGCTCCATAAAACGTATTTTTTCTGCATCGGAACTCATAAAAAACGGTATCAGCCAAACGATATAGACGAGTGTTGGAAGCAAATGCCAAGAATCCCGCCAGCGAAGCGGTCGTACTACCATCTCCCGAACATACCAGTAAATAAGCGGTCCCGTCAGCAAACGCAGTGCGTCATACACGCGAATCGAAAACGTTAGCGTCCGATACAAGCCACTGGTATTCAAATAGACGTTCCACATCGCAAGCGACATGAGCGCAAAAATAATGGCAAGAATCGCATTTGCACGGCGATTCCCCTTCTGCCAAGCAAAGAGTGTCAGCGTGAGAAATACTCCTTGCGCCGTACCCAAAAGGGCAATAATGCTAATAATGTTCACAGAATTTTCTCGCAAAAATTACGAACGCAAGGCAATAACAAACTCACGGACGACATCCTGAATCCGCTTCG
>JAAFHM010000169.1 GCA_013298375.1 Ignavibacteria bacterium
TAGCGTCATTCGCAGTGAGCGCGATAAATGGCTTGAACGCTTGCGCCGCGAGGGTGTTTTTCCGAGCATGATTATTGATGACGCACTCCGTGAGCCAACAGCAATTCAGCGTCACGACGCGCCTGCGACACTTGCGCCGCACTTTGCCTACCGCATGAAACGGCTCTATCCCAACGAGTCCACCATCACAACGACGCTGGACACGCGCAAACAACAAAGCGTGCAAACACTGACCCAAAACGTGATTCGGCGGTTGAAAATGTTCGGCATTAGCAATGCTGCGGTCTTGGTGGTGGACAATCGCACTCGCGCTGTCGAGGCGTATTTGGGCTCGCCGGATTATGCCGACAAGTCAGCGTCGGGCGAGGTGGACGGTGTGCGGGCTGTGCGCTCACCCGGAAGCGCCCTGAAGCCGCTTGTTTACGCGCTGGCAATGGACAAAGGCTTGATAACGCCGAAAACGGTACTGACGGATGTCCCAACGAATTTCGATGGGTATGCGCCCGAAAACTTTGACCGTACTTATCGCGGCTTTGTTTCTGCCGAAAAAGCTCTCATTAACTCACTCAATATTCCGGCGGTCAAGCTCCTGCGAGGTCTTGGCGTGGGGGCGTTCACTGAAACGCTTACGAATGCGGGGTTTGAGCAAATTCGCTCGGATGGTAAAAAACTTGGTTTGTCGGTTGTTTTGGGTGGCTGTGGAGTGCGCTTGGAAGAGATGGCGGGCTTGTACAGCGCTTTTGCAAACTACGGCGAGTGGAGACCGCTTGTATTCCGCAAAGAGAGCGGTACAGTACAACAAAACGACTCTCAACGCACTGGAAATCGTATTGTATCAGCGTCTGCGGCGTTTTTACTCGGTGAGATTTTAACACAACTTACGCGCCCCGATGTGCCACGCAACTTTGGTTCGACGCGCCATTTACCCAAAGTTGCGTGGAAAACCGGAACGTCCTACGGGCGGCGCGATGCTTGGAGCATCGGCTACAACAAGCGTTATACGGTTGCGGTCTGGGTGGGAAATTTTTCCGGCGTTGGGGTTCCGGAGTTAGTCGGTGCGGACATTGCCACGCCGCTCTTGTTTGATATTTTCAATGCGATTGACTACAATTCCCCAAATGATTGGTTTGAGCCTTCCCCGGCGCTGGATTTTCGGCTTGTCTGCTCGGAAAGCGGCTTGCCGCCCGGTGATGGCTGCGACAATCAGGTTACGGATTATTTCCTGCCACGCATTTCCAGCAATGCGCCTTGTCCACACCTCAAATCCGTTGCGGTCTCGGCGGATGAGCGTTTTTCATACTGCCCCGATTGTTTACCACAAACGGGCTACAAAATGAAGCGTTATCCGAATTTGCCACCAGAGATGTTAGCACTCTACACCGCAGAAAACCGAGCGTTTGAGCGTATTCCCGAACACAATCCCGCTTGTAGCCGTGCAGCAGGAAGTGGCGCTGCGCCCAGCATTATCTCGCTTTCGGATGGTAAAGAATATGTTGTTGAAAAGAAAACTAACGGCAAAGCCGCATCGGAACTGCTACTCACGTGCCATGCGGCAAATGATGTTCGCACGGTGTACTGGTTTGTGAACGATAAATTTTTGCGCTCTGCCTCGCCGGAAGAGCGAGTATTTTTTACGCCAGAGCGAGGCTCCGTCAAGGTTTCATGCAGCGACGATAAAGGGCGCAATACGAATATTTGGATAAATGTTGCTTGGCAGTAAATCACAGCAATATCACCGTACAGAACCAATCATTGCTTTGTTTTCACGTAACTGGTCAGGTCGAGTCTTTCCGTCCTACGCTTTCCTAAGCGTAGAACGGATTTCCCGGAGCTACTTCAAAAAAAACTCAGTACCGGGAAAACCTTCCGACGGCAGCGTTCTCGCACTCTTCAGCCGTCGGAAGGGGTAACCTGACCAGTTACGTTTTCACTAATTCCACACGCCGACACCGCGCACGGTACTGGTCGGTGGTTTCTCCTGTTTTACGCGCAAGAATCTGTTTTTCGCCTTGGGATTCAGCCCGCAAGCGGTCTGCGGGAATACCGCGTTTGATGAGTTCTGCAACGACGAACTCCGCTCGCTTTTGTCCTAACTGCTGATTGTACTCGTCCGATGAGGCATCGTCGGTGTGTCCTGTTATCGTCAGCACACCCAGAAAATTTTTGAACAAGAGCAGATTTGCCGCTACGCGGTCTAGCTCGTTTTGCCATCGTGTACCGCTTGGAGTGCCGTTGGAATCCAAGACAAACGGGCTGGGATTCGCAAATTCATTGCTGGGGAAATTGATGCGCAGGGTCAAACCTGCCGGCAAGCGGAAGTTCTGCACAATAGCAGTAGTATCATTCTTGCGATAGAATGCGGTCTGCGAGGCAAAAAAATACTCGCTGGACTGTGCCGTGAAGCGAAGCGGCGTATCTTTGGGAACAACCATCTGAAATGTGCCATCCGGCGCGGCATTTACTTGAGTGAGCGTCGTTTCGGTGCTGTCTTTTTGCGTTATCACGAGTGCCGACGGTACGGGCAAGCCGCTTTTCTCCGCTTCTACTTTGCCTGTTACTATCACACTTTTCCAGACAAGAGGCACATTCAGCATTTGCTGTGTGCTGGTATCGCGCTTGGGCAATTGCAAATACGTTGTGTCGGCATAATACTCTGGCGCTTGAACACTAATCCCAACACTTCTACCTTTTGGCACCGTGAGCGAAAAATCACCCTCGCTACTTGTCCGTGTTTCGGCAAGTTTATTATTCGTCGAAATCTCGGTTGCCGTCACGACGGCGTTTTCAATGCCTTTTTGCTTTGGTTGTGTGGAGGTGACTTTGCCAAAGACCATAATTTCTTTCGGCATCGCGTTCAGCACAAAATCGCGCACAACCGTATCGCCTTGCTTGGCAGAGCGCATATTGATTTCCGTTGCTAGGGCAATATACTCGTCCTGCAATGCCGGGTCAACAAAGACCGACAGGCTTTTGCCAAAACCGTATCGCTTCGCATACCGTGACTCTGCGCCGGAAGTCGGTACAAGCTCGGCTGTGCCTTGCGTGAAATCGTCAATATTTTCCGTCAAGCTAATATCGGCTTGCAGAGGTTTTCCTTTCGTGTCCATAACTTTTCCGGTCAAAATAATTGGTCGCACAATGCGCCGTAGCTTGATTGTAGGAATCTGCACGGTATCGCCTTTTGTCGTTTTTGTTATATCCAATGCCGTTGTGGTCGGTGCAAAATTGACGGTATCTTGCGGCGAAACCCGCACCGCATAGCGCTTACCTTCGGCTATAGGACTGACAAATACTCCTGCTACCGGCTCTGCTTGGACAGGTCCAATGTCGTTCCCTGCGGCATCGGTGAAGGTGACTTCGGCAGCAAGCGGCAGCCCCGTTTCGCTTTGCACCGCCCCTTGAGCGACCGTTACTTTCGGCTCTGCCTGACGATAGGTGATGGAGTAGGTCGTGGTAATTTCGCGCCCAATATCGTCCAAAATTCTCTCGAAACGGTCTTTGATGTTATATTCGCGCCCAAGTGTGAGATAGGCGCTTGCCGAGCCGTTATTATCGCAGGGCTTCACGATTTTATTCAATTTAATACGCTCTTTCCACAACATTTCGATAATCTGCGGCTCAACCTCATTGCGGCGCTGGGTGTAGGTGAGTTCGTCGGTGATGACAATGCCGATACGTTCAGCGTTGGGGCGAAATTTCATGCGGGCGAGTTCTTGGAGTGCATCGGGAAGATACTCGTCGGGCTGATTGGCACTGGCTTTGGCGATAAACGCCTCGAAGCGTTCAAACTTATCTGTCGGCTGCAATACGTCCACAACGAAAAGCCCGTAGAGAATAACACCAATCCGATAATCTGCGCCACGCCGCCGCATTTCGTCGGCAAAGCGCTTCGCATTTTCGCGGGTCTCGCGGATTTTATTGCCCATGCTGCCGGAGCAGTCAATAATCAGCACCACATCCACGGGCGTAGTTGCGGCGCTGTCTGCGGGCTTCACGGAAACAATTTTTGCCATCGGGTCGCGCAAGGTAAAATCCGCTTCACCAAGACCACGCATACTTCGCCCATCGTTGTCCACAGCCCGCACAACAACAGTTGTGAGAGGAAAGCGCTTATTTTCTACATTCAAGAGTTGCAGCGTGTATCCTTGGCGCGACACAACATCAACGGTCTCACCGGAGATAGATTTTGTGACGGTTTTGGGCTTGTAATACCGCTCTTGAATAGCGCTGTACAGCCCAGATGACTGCGCGGAGAGTTTTGCCAATTCCTTGGCAAAATCAGGGTTTGTCCGGCGAAGGAATTGGTCGAGATAATCAGGTTTAGCAAGCGCGGAATCAACGGGAACGCGGCACCCGTCATCGTCGGCGCGGTAGCCAAGCAAATCAGCGCTATTGCGCACTTGATCACTGGTTAAGCGCACCGTTGCCAGATGCGAGACATCGCCCGCAGCAGGCATTGTTCGCAATAAGCCCACACCAAGCGGACCCAAATTTGCTTCTGCGCCCACACGGAAAGCACTCGCCCCGACATTGTAATTCCCCGTCAGCACGAGCAGATTATTCAATATGCCAACACTTGCTCCAACGTCCAGCCCAAGCGCCGTTGTCGGCAGTGTAGAATAATTAGCAAAAATCGTTATCCAATTCAGGGGCGAATACGACGCGCTTGCTGTCCAATACAGCGTCTCTGGCGAGGTGCGTATGTGCCTGGATGTGTTTGAAACAGTTTCCGTGCGAAAGGTGTCTATCCCCATTGTACTGGCGGAAATGCCGAGAAACAAGCCATTAAGCGGCTTTGCAACGACAGAGGCGTTCCATCGCAAGGATGTAAGCGAAAGTTTCTGAATATCACCGGGATTGGTCAAGCGTCCGCTTGCACCCAGCCAAAGAATATCATCAAGAACATTGAAGCCAAGACCTGTGTACAGCTCCCCCGTTGCAAGATCATTATCAGCATTGAGTGTATAACCAACGGCAAACGGCGCTAATTTTGCAAAAAGGCTGTATTGACCCATTGTTCCAAAATTTTGATTGAGCGGCGCAGAAAGCAACAGCTCAAGCGAGGAGCGCATACCAAGCATGGCGGGGTTCCACCCAACAGCACTTGCATCACCCAAATATCCCAAGCGCCGATTCGTAACACTCTCAGGCGCAAAGAGGCGTGTTTGCGCGGGAAGGAACGGCGGCAACAGCATTGATAAAAAGAATGCGCTCATAGAACACATTATCACAACGGCGTGAAGAAGGCGATGCTGCGACATAATAGTTTGCAAGTGAGATTGGGGTAAGGGGGCATTGAATTCAAGGTCTTCCTTTCAGACGCTTTTATCGTACAATGATAGTGATTACGTTGTTGATGAACAACAAAAAAACCGCCGCTTGAAACCTTGATTTCAGGCGGCGGTTCCGTTTTTGCCATGCGCGGCACTACTTACCGAACTGTAATTGCAACCGTTCCGGCTGGTGGCGTACCACTTGCCGATACGCCTGTTCCCGACCATGATTCACCACCTGCGGTAACAACGCCGCTCACCAGCACTATCCGTGATCCCACGGCTGCTGTCGCCGGGATAGTATAGGTGAGGTTTTGCGTAACGCGGTTCGGCGACGGACTGACATTTACGGCGGCATTCGCAACTCGTGTACGTGTCGATCCCACTTGTGTGTACAAATTCACTGCCGTAACAGGGGATTCCAACGTGGAATAGACGGTTGTAAAGGTGAGCTGCGTACCCGCCGCTACGGTTACAGCGCTTGCCAGCGCGTTGGTTGCGGGGTTCACGACGTTGAATGTCCGTACAATCGCCACAGGATCGCCGACTTTTGCCACACTATTGAGCGGGTTTGGCTCCGTATAACACGACGATACGATCAGTGTGAGTGCAAAAGCAGCAAGCATCGAAAGAAAAGTTTGTCGTTTCATGATAAAAGAGAAAAATGTTGGACAAAGTAAAGAAGATTTAGCGTTTATCGCGCCACATCGGTTCGGCGATGTAGTCGGCGCGTTGCTGCCAATTTGCTCTGAAAGTAGCTTGGTTACGAGTCTGCTCACTTGTTGGATAGATGCCGCGCTGAATCCAGCGCCCACGCAAATCGGGATTGTGGTTCTGCGGCAAGCGCAAATTACGATAAACCGCCACGTCGTAGTTGTAACGGCGCATATCCGTCCAAATTTCGGGGTTCAGGTGCAATGCTTTGTATTTTTCCATCATAATATCGGAAAGGCGCATTGATGCTGCATCGGGAAGTTGCGCAGTGTAGGTGGCAATCGAAGATGATGGAACGCCCATTTTCGTCATGTTTGCTATTACACCGTCAAGTACGGCTTGGCGAACTTCTGCCGAAACGCCCACCGTTGCTGGTGTTCCGCCCGCAGCAAGAAACCGCGCTTCTGCTTCGATAAACTTGACTTCAGCAAAGTTCATAATCTGAATCGGATTGGAAGCATACCAGGTGGATGTCCCAATTACCGCATTGCCGCCTGCGCTCACGCCTGTTCCGTTCACAACACCGATGGGATTTGTCAGAACTGCATCGGTCGAGCTACGTGCCGTGAGATTAAGGCGCGGGTCGCGTCCACCGCCCATAACTTCTACCCAAAACGCCGAAATCCAAAAACTGAAAACTCGCCCAATAACCGTTTCGTTCGCAATACCACGAATCGGGCTAACAGCCGTCGCGCCGGCTGTGTAGCCGAACTGACAATCCATTGCATTGCTCGTCAGTGCGCCTGCTTGGAGTGCCGTGAGTGCGGCTTGCCCGGCGGCTTGCGCACCTTTTGCGCTCAGGTGCAAGGCAACACGCGCTTGCAAAGAATTCCCCAAACGCCGCCAACGGTCAATGTTTCCACCATAAATTTGGTCGTCATTAGCAGGGCTGAAATTGGAGGAAGTGTTTGCCAATAGAGTATTTGCGTCGCGGAGCAGGGTCTGAATAACTGGATACAACTGCTGTTGCGTGTCGTAGGCGGGTGTAAGATTTTCACTGCCCAAAAACGCTTGCGAATATGGGACGTTCTCCCATGTATCGGTCGCATTCAAAAGATTGATGGCTTGCAGAATTTTCGTAATTCCCTGATAATACGGCGATTTCTGGGCTTCTGCTTGCTTGCCTAAGCGATCAGCAGTGGTGAGTGCGTTGAGGTAAATCGCATTCCACGATGTTCCCCAGTCGCTGCCCTGCGTGTTGTGCGTATCATCATCGCCGGCTTGATTGCTTGCCAGTTGTTGTGTCCAGAGCGAGGTTTGGATGCCGATACGAGCGTGTCCGCCAGCCGTAAAGACCTGCACGGTCGGTAAAAGAGATGCCAGCGAAACTTGCGCGGGGCGTGTGGGGTCGGTATTCACGTCAAGGTACGAATCGCACCCGTTCATGCCCACGATACCAAATCCGGCAAACGCTGTCATCATGCCTACCGAGCAAGCGCGAAGAAGTGTTTTTTTGAAAGTATTCATAAAATGTATAATTCGATGGAAATAATTCGTGAAGAAGAAAGTTAGAACGTCAGTGCAATACCAAAAGCGTAGCTGCGTGTTGCCGGAGCATTCCGACCAACAAAGCCAATGCTATTAACACCAGAGCCGTTTGCCAAGCCATCGGGGTCGAAGCCTCTGAATGGCGTTGTGAGCCACAAGTTATTGCCCGTCAGCGTAAAGCGGACGTTTTGGAAGAAGCTGTTTTCGCCCAGCAGCGATTTTGGCAAATTATAGCTGATAGAAACGTTGCGCAAGCGAATCCACGATGCATCTTGCAAGCTGAACTGATACGCACCGATAGTGCGGTTGAAGTTGCGAAAAAGCAAGTTGGTGGAGTTGATAGCCGCGCCATTCCAGAGAACGGGTTGTGTGTTTGGATTACCCGCAGCATCTACACCGTCGAACACAACGTTACGATAGCGCACGTCCGTCCAACCCGCAATCCCATTGCGGAAGCGGTTCGGTTCGCCCATATCCATCACACTGCCGCCTTGACGAAATTCCATCAAGAAGGAGATACTCAAACCACCGATGCGGAAGGAGTTCGTAATACCGCCCTGCCAGTCGGGAAGCACATTGCCCACGCGCACTTGGCGACCAAAATCCACCGTCGGAAAGCCATCAGCACCGATAATTGCTTTGCCTTGTGCGTTGCGCACGAAATCATAGCCGTACATATCGCCCACTTCGGGGTTCATATTGGTGGAATCGCTGCCCGGACGAATTGCCTTGGTAAACAAATAATCAAGACCACTGAAATATTGAATCTCATTGATACCCTCGTTAATGCTGACGATTTGACCACGCTGACGCGACCAGTTGAGCGTAATATCCCATGAAAAATCATTAGTCAAAATTGGCGTTGCGGTGAGCAATAACTCAATACCACTATTGCGAATCGTACCGCCGTTGATAAGGAAGGTAGAATATCCCGTAACGGTCGAAACAGGCAAATCGACAATCTGGTCAACAACTTCATTGACATAGTAGGCTGCATCAATACCAAGGCGATTGTCGAAGAATTTCGCTTCCAAGCCAAACTCCGTGCCGGTGGTGCGCTCGGGGCGCAAATTCAAACTGCCCGCATTATCCGACAGAATAAAGCCATTCACGTTGTTGATTGCACCAGAAAAGGTAGAACCGTAGTATTCGCCGATACGGTAAGGACCAATGCCGTCTTTACCCACTTGCGCCCATGAAGCGCGAAGTTTACCGAAGGAAAACCAGTTCATATCAGCATTGTCTTTGAAGAGTTCGCTAAATACAAAACTCAAACTTGCCGACGGATAGAAGAAGGAACGATTCTGGCGCGGAAGCGTTGAAGACCAATCGTTTCGCCCCGTGAGCGCCAAGAAGAGCATATTTTTATACGTGAGACGTGCATCACCAAAAACACCGATAAGGCGTTGTTGCGAGAATCCACGTGATGCAAAGCGATTCGCCGTGTTGGAAATATCACCAAAATCACTCAGTGTAAAATCCTCGCCGCGTGCCATGATATTGTTGTTTTCGATATCAGTGATGGCATTGCCGAGTGTTAAGGAGAAATCAAGGTCTTCGCTGAATTTCTGATGGGCGGTGATGAACAACTGCGAGTTGATTTCACGACGATTCAAACTTTGTTCTACAACAAAACCTCTTACGGTTTGTGCGGGACCAACTTCCGGCGGCGCAACGCGGCGGCGCGTGTCGTTGTAATAATCCAGCGTTACTTGGTAGGTCGCCGTAAGCCAGTCAAAGGGGCGATAATCAAACTTTACATCACCAAAAACACGATTTACATTGTCTTTGAGCGGCGCACGAAGCGCGAAAAAGAGCGGACTATCAATGGTATTATCGGAGTAGTTGATATTAGTAGCGCGTCCGTCCGCCGTGCGCTGTGGCACGTAAGGGTCGGTGGTACGCTGCCCGACGGGCGGTGCTGCAATGGCAATATCGTTGATGTCGTAAGACGGCAACCAAAAGTTCATTGCGCTAAATATAGAACGGTCGCCATTATTCGGGCGGGTACCGCCGGAATTGACGTAATTGATGGAACCGCCAACGGTGAATTTGTCAT
>JAAFHM010000192.1 GCA_013298375.1 Ignavibacteria bacterium
GTATTCCTCAACCCCGCATCATTCCTCACCAAATATGAAACGTCGTTCATTTCTGACCGCGCTCGGCGCTACGGCAGCCGCGTCATCCGCTCTTACGCCTCAAAGTCTTTTTGCTGCACCAAAGTCTGATAAACGCTTGTTTCCTCCCGCACTCCCACCTGCACTCAAGCCTGGTATGAAAATCGGTATCCCTGCGCCAGCAAGTGGTGTTGCGAAAGAAGATTTTGAGAAGAAAGTAAAAAGTTTCGCAAAATCTCTCGAAGAGCTTGGGCTTGTGCCAGTAATTGCTAAATCTGTGATGAGTGGAAGCAGCTACCTTGCTGCGCCGGATGATGTTCGTGCGGCGGAATTTATGGAATTTGTGAAAAATAAAGACATTGGTGGAATCATCTGTATTCGCGGGGGCTACGGCGTAATGCGGATTTTGCCGATGCTGGATTTTGATGCGATTCAGCAAAATCCTAAGTTAATATGCGGCTTTAGCGACATTACTGCCCTTGTCAATGCGGTCTATCAGCGTTGCAATTTAGTCGCTTTTCATGGTCCGATGGCGGCGGCGGAATTGGACGAGTTCACGCGGCAGTGGTTCTTGCCGCTTGTTTATCCCGAAAGCACGGGCAAGCCGCGTTTTGAGCCACTAAGCTACACCGATACGACGAAAATTACCACCATTACGGGCGGCAAAGCGCAAGGTCGGATTGTTGGCGGGAATCTCACCATGATCACGGGGCTGATGGGAACGCCCTACGACATCAATACTGCCGGTTCGGTGCTGTTTTTGGAAGATGTGGGCGAAAAAGCATACAAGGTCGATAGAATGCTCACGCAAATGTGGCTTGCAGGGAAGTTGCAGGAATGCTCTGCCATCGTCTTGGGGCAGTTCACAGAAGCTGAGGACAATAGTTACACAACGACAATGGAAGAGGTGATGCGCTCGCGGCTGGCTCCACTAAAAATTCCCGTCATTGCAAATTTTCCACTCGGACACGTGAGAGAAAAATTTACCATGCCGATTGGTGTTATGGCAGAAGTGGATGGCGATGCCAAAAAAATTACACTTCTTGAGCCTTCGGTGAAATGGTAATGACGCTTAAAAACAGTCTTTTCAGTGAAATAGGAAGTTTCTTTTCTACAAGTTTTTTCCTTCGGAATTTCCGCCTATATTTGCCTCCCGCTTGAATATGTTCACGCACTTTTAGGCAAATGTATTATGCAACAGTTCGGATTACTAACTACATCAATTCCCGGTATTACACTGTCGGGAAATTTTCGCTTTCGGCGCGGGCAAGCCGAGTTTTTACGGCGTTTGGCAATAGCATTTGCTGCGGGAGAGCAAAATTGCTTGGGAGTTTTTGTTCCGGGGTATGGCAAGACCATAACGGCACTTTCTTCGTTTTTGGTTGCACGGGCGCTTTCTATTGCGCAGAAATTGGTGATTTTCGTTCCGCGTGGCAATCTCCGAGACCAATACGCCGACCCGCAGGAATTGGCGGCTTTGATGCGCAATCTTGGCGCTCCACCACTAACGTTCTGCGTTGCCGATTCGGAAAAAAAATTTTTGCAACATCTCGCCACCGATGTTATCATAACGACGTATCAGTACGCAAGCGGTCGCGGCGGGAGCGAGGCTTTGCGCCAGTTTTGTAGCCGAGCGCGGTGTATGTTTGTCTTCGATGAAGTGCATCATCTCTCGCATGACGGCACGTGGGCAACAAAAATCAAGCAGTTTCCTTTCTCGTGCAGCGTCGCGCTTTCCGGTACGCCGATGCGTTCCGATAACAAATCTATTTTTGGTGTTCCGCTCGAAATTCGTGAGGATGAGGGAGGAAAGCAAACGCAGTTCTACAAGCCGCTCTACGAGGTGCTTTTGCGGGATGCCCATGCTGAAGGGAGCATACTCAAGCGTGTTCAGGCGCACGTGATTGACTACGCCGTGAAGCTAAAAAATACGGAAACTGGCTCAATCGTGGAAATGACGCTCTCCAAATTTGCCGAAAATGCTCAAACCAGCACCGAAATAGATACCTTTCTTGTGAGAAAACATCTCCGTTTCCACGACGTGTATTTAGAAGCACTCTTGGTTCCCGCTTTTGAAAAATTCACAGCAAAACGGCGGGATTGTATTGTTCGGACTCCGAATAAAAAACAACATCAAATGCTCATTATTGCGATGAGTAATCTCCATTCTGCGGCGATTTTAACCTTTGTACAGCAACATTTTCCTCAATTTCGTTCAGCGCGTATTGGTCAGGATGTAAACGAAGTAGAGCGTGCAAAACTGCTGCGCGAATACCGGGCGGGCAGTATTGATGTGATGGTTCAGGTGGATATGATTGGCGAAGGTACGGATATTAAACCAATAAGCGTCATTGTGAAGGCAGATTTGGTGCGGGCGCTCTCGAAAACAATGCAGCAGTTGTTTCGCGGCATGAGGTATTATGAGCCTTTCGGCGATGAAGGGAATATTTGCGATGTGTACACGTCCAATGATGCCGAAGTGGTGCAGATTTTGGAATGGCTCACAAGCGAGGAGCAGATTGGCGTGACGCTTTCCAAGCCTTCGCACGGTGGCGGAAAAGCGCGAAACAATGCGCCATCACACGAAGAATCGTGGGAACTCGTTGGAGTGGAGCATCACGAAACCGAATCGCACTCACTCGAACTCCACAATGGAGCAATGCACCACGTTTCGTTTGAAACCAAGCGAGGACGCGGCAGACCGCGCACTCGCCCTGAAACAATGTTTATGGTGAATAATGACCGCGAAGCCGTTGAACACGCCGTTAGCCAAGCCGCACGAGAGCGCGAACTTCGTCAAGAATGTTCCGAATTAACGATGAAATTGACAAAGGTTTTGCCGAAAGAGGCATTGGAAGGACATTCTAGCGCATTTATGCTTGTTCATACCGCATCAATGCAGCGTTTTTCCAAAGCACCGGAGCAGATGAACACGGCGGAATTACTGGCGAAGCGCGAGTGGCTCAAACGTTGTACCAAAGAAAAACGTATTTCTTAAAGATTGATTCCATCAAAAAAAAGCCCACAGCGCCGCAAAGAAGAGCGCTGTGGGCTTTTGTTATAGGCGGATAAATTTAATTCGTTTTCGCATTTTTGATATGCTTGTCTGCCCATTCCAGCAATTCTGCCATCACGTGTTGCACCGACTCACGAGCCGAGTACCCATGCGCTTCGTAGGGGAGTTTGACAAACCGCACCGTTCCACCATTGCCCGAAATTGCCTGATAAAGACGTTCTGACTGAATGGGGAACGTCCCAGGGTTGTCATCGTCAGCGCCATGTACAAGAAGAATGGGTTTCTTGATTTTATGCGCTGCGGCAAAGGGTGATAGTTTGGTGTAAATATCCGTTGCTTCCCAATACGAGCGCCGTTCACCCTGAAAACCAAAGGGCGTAAGCGAGCGGTTATACGCACCGCTACACGCCATTCCTGCGGCAAAAAGGTCGGTATGCGCGAGTAAATTTGCGGTCATAAATGCGCCGTAGCTGTGTCCTGCCACACCAACTCGTTTGCGGTCTGCAATTCCAAGCGAGTCCAAATAGTCTATTGCTGCTTTGGACGCTGCCGTAATCTGTTCCAAAAATGTATCATTCGCTGTTTCGGGACTACCGACAATCGGCATCGTTGCGTCTTGCAAGACGGCATAACCCTGAAGAGCAAGGTATATCGTTGAGTAGGAACGAGAGCGCTGCGTGTAGCGATTCGGCGCGGAGCGGACTTGTCCGGCGGTAGCCGCGTCGGAATATTCTAGCGGATATGCCCAGAGAATAAGGGGCAAACGGTCTCCTACCTTGTAGGATGGCGGCAAATACAATGTTCCCGACAGTGGCACACCATCGGCGCGTTTGTATTTGATGAGTTCTTTTTTGAGTGAAGCCAGACTTGGTGCGGGGTCGGTGAAATTAGTGATGTTTTCACGTTTTACGCCATTTTCCGTTGCCAAATTTCCTGCTGCGCCAAGTTCCACATTGACAAAATTCGGATATTCTGTTTTGCTTTCCGCACGAGTAATAATGCGCTTTCCGGGCTTTCCGGCAAAGCCGAGAAATGCTTCGTAGCGGCTTTCACTTGCGCGGAAAAGGCGTTGTTTTTCGCGTGTTTTAAGGTTGAATTTATCTAAAAATGGTCGGTCGCCTTGCGGAGTTGCGCCTGCGCCCGTAAGGTACATCCAATCACCATCTTGAGCAAAAACGCGGTCTCCATTGGCACGAACTTCATAGACCGGATTTCCCGGATCATTATAGCTATCGTTGATGCTGAGGTCGAACAGAACACGTGCGGAGTCAGATTTGGTGAGGTCTTTGAGGTAGCTTGTGCGCCAACGGCGGTCGCGGTCATATTCGCTGTACACCACAACGTTTGGCGTAGCCGTCCATCCGAAGCCGATAAAACGGTGTTTCACATCGAAAAGCGTTTTGGCTTCGGCAGTGAAGGGCGAGGAGAGCGATTTCATGCGGTCGCGTGCATCTGCTTTTTTCATCGGATCGCCGCCGTCTAAGGCTTCTACCCAAAGCAGCGTTGATGGTTGAAGGGCTTGCCACGTCGCGTTGCGGACACCCATCGGCACGCCTTGACGCGGAGTTTGGTCGGCAATCGGCAATGATGCCAGTGTTTTGACAAGTTTTCCTGCTTTATCCCAAATTTCTATATTGTGCGCAAACTCAGACCACGTAACGCGATAGGAGAATGGTTTCATAAGTTTCGTCACAAGAAGAAAATTTTCATCCGGGGAAAAATCTGCTGACGTGTAGATGCCGGGCGAACCAAGTGGAATGGCTTTACCGCTTGCTGTCTCCACCACCGTCAGTTGTACCGTGCTGTAATATTCAAATAATCGCTCGTCATCGGCATTTTTCAGTAAGTCTTGGTACGTGCGGACTTGCGCCATTTTGTTGACAGATTCTTCAATAATCGGTCCTGTCGGAATAGGCGAAATAGTCGGTGCAGAGCCGCGTCCCGCAGGAACAGCCTTGACAAGTAAGCGTTTGTTGTCGCTCATCCAGACAAACGGCTCTTCAAAAATATCCATCGGGTGGATGCCTTGAATCTGCGTGGCTTTGCCGGATTTTGCCTCTGCAACCCAGAGTTCCACGGAGTTCGCTGCGTCGCGGGTGAAGGCGATTTTACTTCCATCCGGCGACCACAGAGGATTGCCCAAGCGCGAATTGGGCGGGACGGCGATGCGTATTGCGGCTGCTTTGCCGCTCACGGGCTGAATCGTCATGCCGCTTATTTCCACGCGACGCTGTGCGGCGTTAATGGCAGTATTGATGCGCTCTCCGGCAAGCCTGGCAATTGGCTCTGCTAAAAGACTAACGCTTGGATTGGGCTTTATTTCTACCAGCAAGAGCGCGTCACCGCTAGGGCTGCGAATTGCGCTTGGAATCGTTGGCGAATCTACTACCGCAGCAATGTCTGGCGGTGGAAGTTTGTATGCGGTTTGAGCAAGAAGTGAATACGGTACAAGGCTGAACACAAGGAACAATGCGTATCTGCGCAGCAAAGACATAATTTTTTCCTGTAAAAGATGATAATATTGAACCCGTTCTATGGTGAAACTATCGTAGAACGAGCAGGGGGAATTGCAATTATACTATTTTCGTTCGCCGAGTGCAAGGCGTAGTGCCAGCCCTGCCAGCATTGTTCCCATGAGGTATTTCTGCACTCGCGTCCAGACCGGGCGACCTTGAAACCACGATGCCACGCCGCTTGCCGACAGAACGATACAGAAATTCACGGAAGAACTTATTGAGAGTTGCGTGATACCAAGTGTGAGGCTCTGACCAAGAATAGAACCATATTCAGGCTTGATAAACTGCGGAAAGAGCGAAAGATAAAAAACGGCAATTTTGGGATTGAGTGCGCTTGTGAGGAAGCCCATTTGAAAGAGTTTTACGGGGCTGTCATCGGGAAGATTTTGTGTTGCAAAAAGTCCTTGAGAACTTGGTTTGACGCTGTTCCAAGCCATCCAAAGGAGATACGCTGCGCCGCAATATTTCAACACGTCGTAAGCAAAAGGAATTGCCAGCAGCAACGCCGTTATACCAAAGGAAGCCGCAAGAATATGAACAAAAAATCCGGTAATAATCCCCAAAAGTGAGATAATACCTGCTGTGCGCCCTTGACAGAGTGAGCGGGAGACCAGATACATCATATTTGGTCCCGGCGTGAGAACAAGACCTAATGCGGCAAGGGCAAAAATAATAAGGTCGTTGAAGGGAATCATAGAAAGTCAAAACGTTTGATGGATTAGAGTGTATCAGGATTTACGCCAAGTTCGCGGAGTTTTTCTGCGAGTCGTTCAGCGCGTTCACGTTCGTGTTCAGCGCGTTCGTGTTGTTGGAGAGCGATTTTCTCCGCATGATGGGCTTTTTCCTTTTCGCTTTGGAAAGCCTCCGCGCCAGTTGGAACGACGTTTCCGCGAATATCACACCACCGAAGCCATGTTGTTGTGAACGCCTCATAAAGACCATCCCAAAGCCGTAGTCCTAAGCCGATTTCCTCAAACCAAAAGTCTTTATGCGGGACATAGGTGAACTGCTCCAGTTTGAAAATTTGGAGTTTTTCGCCTTTGTACATCTCGAATGGGTCGAAAACGACGTAGTAGGGAACGTGCATTTTGGCGTATTCGCGCATTTTGCGGGAAAATTCACCGCCAATGCGGTTGGAAACAACCTCCACAACAACATCCGGCACTTTCCCATATTCCCAAACAAAATATGACCGAATCTTGGTAAAATCAGGTTCTATGGGCTTTTCATCCTCATCAATCGTGACCATATCAACATCCATACTCACAAACGCATCGGGAACGATAGCCGGATTGCGGTTCGCAATAAATACGCCAACATTGGCATTGGCGGCAAATGAGCGTTTGTCGGGGTTCCAGAAGTCGAGACTGGAATAGAGCGGTTCCGCCAAGAGGCGTTGCTGGTGAGCAGAGTACACATTATCCACAGGCTCATCATCCTCCGTAAGCAGGTGTGACGTGTCAACAATGATGCGGTTTTCACGGTTGTGAGCAAGAATTTCTTCCTCTTCTTGCAGCATTGCGGGACTTATCGTTGGTTCCATAGCGATATTCCTTGTCAAAATTCCTTGTCAAAAAACTATAACGTTGCCGTTGCAGCGGCTTCAACGGCTGCTGTGGCTTGTACCATACCGAAGCCTTGTGGTTCGGAAGGGTAGTTGGGAAGCGTTTTTGCGGTTGAGGTGAGGATTTCTTTGATTTTTGCCGGAGTCAAACGGTCGTTTGCTTCGAGCATTTGCGCTATAACCGAACAGACAATCGGCGCTGCAAAGGAGGTTCCATCCACGTGTTTGTAGTTCGGCGAGATGATTTTTTCGGCAGTCAGACGCTCCACGATTTTTCCGCGAACCTCGTCAACATTGGTTGAACGCAAGAGTTCAAGCGGAAGATTGGTTTTCGTGATAAGTAGCGGCAGTGTTCTGAGCAGCATATCGTCCAGCATATTATCAAGTGCCGAAAGTGCCGATGCTTCCTCGTGGGTGGGTGTTCCGGGCAGGATTGGTGCGGGGAGCCAAATCGCTGGGGCGATAACCTCAGGTTTTGTCAGCCCTTCGACGGTACGACCAAAACTTGAATGGTACAAACCATCGTCTTCGAGCATATTATTCTTGTCATCTAGCCCACCAACTGTGATTGCCGACGGCGCACACGCAGGCGGGTAGAGCGGGACACGTGGGTTATTCCCCGAAGCTGCCACAACGACAATTCCACGCCGAGTCGCTTCCTCCACGCGAGATGTGACGGGGTGATCCAGCGAGGTATCCATTTCGTCGGCATAAACGGAGAGGTTGATAATATTGATACCATATTTTTTTGCATTTTCTAAGCACCAATCCAGCGCCTGAGCGATGCGAGCGGTTGGAATTGAGCCTTTATCGTCCATTGTGCGCACGAGGACAACATTGGCGTTGTATGCAAGCGAAGAATAGAGCTTGCGAGAAAGCGTACCATTTCCTGCGGCGGTGCAAGCCGTCATGGTTCCGTGCCATGAATAAAATTCAGGCTTTTCGGGCGGGAGGTCGCTTTCTTGTTGTTTCACGGCATCGTAATAGCGGACGATACGATTTTCCGGTTTGGTGAGGTCGGGGTGCGGCACAAAACCTGAATCTATCATGGCAATACAAATTCCTTTGCCGGAGTAATGCGTTTCCGAGCGCATCCGCGTCGGAATGGAGAGTGCAGGGAAGAGCGATACGGCGTACACTCTGGAACGTTCTTGATTTTTTATCACAGATGTTGCCTCGAAAGTTGACATAAAATAATTCCTTTCCTTTGAATATCCCTCATCGCTGGAATATGAAATGCTTGGTGGTGAAAGAGGTGTCCCGTCGTTATGATTTGTTGAGTGCTTGAACGGACATGGAAATCAATTCTCGCAGAACAGATTCGTTCACATCGGAGAGTTTTTTCAGATATAGACAGGCTTTTCCGGTT
>JAAFHM010000055.1:0-1343 GCA_013298375.1 Ignavibacteria bacterium
GCTCAAAGTGCCGACCGCCACTTAGCCGTAACCGCAGGTGCGGGAGCCGGTAAAACAAGCGTTCTGGTACAGCGCTTCGCCTATCTTCTCTTTGAACCCAGTATTTATGCGGATGTCCGAAGCATCACGGCTATTACCTTCACCCGCAAAGCGGCTGCCGAAATGCACCACCGCGTGAGTCAGGAAATCGAAAAGCGCCTCGCCAGCCCTGATTACAAGCTACAGTGGGGGCGCATTAAAGCAATACGCGAACGCTTTTCCAGTGCCAATATTTCCACCATTCACAGCTTTTGTGCGCGATTGCTGCGCGAATTTCCCATTGAGGCAGGAGTCAATCCTAATTTCTCCGAACTCGAAGAGCATGAAGGCGTGCAGATGAAGGAATACGCCATTATGGACACGCTGGAGGCTTGGCTGGAGGAAAAAAACGATAGCAAAAAGAAGGGTAAAAAAGAAGAGCAGAACGAAGACACTTCACCAACGGAAAAGCAAGCTGCCGCAAGGCGTGTCTGGATGCTCTTCGGAAAAAAGCAACTCGTGGAAATGCTCAAAACGCTCTTGCAAAGCGCCGAACGGTTCAATGAACTGGATGAATTGTACCACAAACATAGTATTGATGCGCTATTGCAGATGACCGAAACGATGTTTGTATCGCGTTTTTTCACGAGCGCCGAAGAATACTGTTCCACGCTGGATGGTGCCGTGCAAGCGCTGGATTTCAACGCTTTCAGCAAAACCACGCGCCCAAAATTGGAAGAACTTGCCTCGACGTTGACCATTTTGCAACATCAAATCGCTACAACGCGAGACGGACAAACACGAGATGCACAGGCGCTTACGTGGCAGACCGCGCAGGATTTTTGGCAGCGTTTGCGCGTCTCCATCATGGGCGAAGGCTCTATCTGTACCAGCAGAGGCGTAATCAACGGGAATAGTGTTCGTGCGGCTTCCGAGAAAAATTTTCTGGACAAAGAGCGGTATTTGCGGCTCAATAGCGAAGCAGGGCGCATCTTTCCTGAGATTGCGGGCATGGCGAATGTCCTGCCGAATCATGTCCACGACCGCGCACTGCTCGAAATTATTCATATTTTGCTGGATATTGCCAAAGACGCTTGGGGACTGGTGCGCGAGGAAAAGGAGCGTCTGGGAGCGCTGGATTTCAACGATTTGGAACTCAAAGCCGATAAACTCTTGGATAACGAAGATGTCTGCGCCAGAATCCGCATGAACACACGCTTTCTGATGATTGACGAATTTCAAGATACCAACGAGTTGCAATATCGCTTGGCAAAAAAAATCATCCGCAATCTTGGACAAAATGCGCCACCCAACGAGGAAATATC
>JAAFHM010000055.1:1353-15191 GCA_013298375.1 Ignavibacteria bacterium
GCTGATGTCCGCGTTTTCACGAAAGCAAAGCGCGATATTGAGGCGCTCAATGGGCAATTACTGGCTTCAGGCGGTCTTTTGCCCGATTTCCGAACGCCATTTGGCGAAGTCAAAGCAGAAAGCAGTGGCGAAAAGGCAGGAAACATAGGGCTTCGCGCCACCTTCCGCCTGTTGCCGGAAATTGCCGCTTTTGTCAATCGTGTCTGCGGTGACCAGCTACGCCGCATGACGACGGAGTTTGATGTGGAATATGATGATATTGTCTGTGGCGTGAGTTCCGCCGCACTGCAAGGCACAGTAACCATGCTACTTGCGCGGTATCCGTATCAAAAAGAAGGGCAGACTTCGCGCCAAAATGACGAAACGGATAATGCCGATAACGAGGATGAAAGCGGCATGGATGCAGACTTTATTCCCGAAGCGCAACTTTTGGCGGAGTATCTTCGCGCTATTGCAACTCAAGCAACTACCGAACCAGTGATGGTGCGCTCTTCAGACGGAACGCCTCGCGCTGCCGCGTACAGCGACATGATGATTCTGGTTCGCTCCCGAAGCGGCATGGACGATCTTCTCATGGCACTTCGGCGCTGCAATATCCCGTTTATCGTCGTTGGCGGGCGTGGTTTTTATGAACGGCAGGAAATTTTGGATATTCGCTCATTTTTGCTCTTTCTCCAAAATGCTAACGACGATATAGCGCTTGCCGCCTTGCTTCGCTCACCGTTTTTTGCTGTCACCGACACCGAGTTATACGCCATTTCGCGTACCGAAGTCAGCGCCGCCGACGGCAGCAGCACAAGCTCGCTGTGGGAACGCTTCGGTGAATACTGCACCGCGCAAACGCCGAGTCCAAGCGCTCTTCGCGCTCAATCAACACTTTTGAATTTGCTTCCGCTTGCCGCGCAACTTTCCATTCCGACTTTGATTCGGACTATTTTGGAGCAAACGGCGTGGCGTGGCATGATTGCTGCGGATGAGCGTTTTGACCAAATCGAAGCAAACTTGGAAAAACTGCTCATTATTGCCCGGAAGTACGAAAATAAGGGCTTTCGCAATCTCTATGATTTTGCCGAAGAACTGCGGCGTTTGGCGCTTTACGCCTTCAACGAGGGCGAAGCGGACGCGGACGCAACAAAAAATGCCGTGCAGATAATGACCATTCACGGTGCAAAGGGCTTGGAAGCGCCTATTGTTGCGCTTTACAACGCCAATGCAAAATCCGGCGGCTTTGGCGGCGGTTTGTCCTTCGATACAGCGCTTGGAATGTCGTTCAAAATGCTTCGCGCTCGCGAAGATGGAACGATGGAGCAGCTCTCCACACCGCTCTACCACTTGGCTTCCGAGAAAGACACGCTTGCTGAAGAAGCCGAAGTAAAGCGCCTCTTGTACGTGGCGCTTACTCGTCCGAAAGACCATCTCATTGTGTCGGGCAAAGGCTACGAAACGGCGAAAGGCGTAATGAAAAAGGCAGAAGGCTTTCTAGCAATGATACAAGATAGTTTGGGCGCATCCGAACTAAACCTGCTCCACGAGCCGTATCTGGCGCTTACCGACGAGCCGTTAGAAATTTTGAACGGTGATGAACGCATCGCCCGCAAAGTAAATATTCGGATTCCGATTATTCGGGCGCGGGAGCAGTTTTTGTCGGGTGTTGCAGTGATGCGCGTTTCGGAGTCGACCGCTCATGCCCTCATCCCAACCCTTCTCCCAGAGGGAGAAGGGCAAGATTCTATAAGCGTTCAGAAGCCCTCTCCCGTTGGGAGAGGGTTGGGTGAGGGGAATTACGCCCTTCCCCCCATGCTTCTCGGAACGCTTTCCACCAGTATTGAAGGGGATTTTTACTCTGCATCGCAACTGCGTCTTTTTAGCCAAAACCCCGATGAATACGAGCGTTTGTACCGTTTGGGGCTGCCTCCGGCGGATGACGACGGCTTTTTTGTCGGACGCGCTTCGGGAGTGGAAGACGACGGCGACGAAACGCTGGGAACAAGCGCCGGAGAGAGTATTCATGCGGTATTGCAGCATTTACCGCTCTGGATGAATACCGACGGCGATGTCCTTCCGAGCGAGTTCCAACGCACGATAGAGCGCGTACTGCCCCCAACGCGCCGCGTCTTTACGCCAACCTTCCACGCACGGTTGCAGCGTGAGACGCAAGCTGTCGCCGCCACGCCTCTTGTTCGGCGCTATGCAACGGCCCTTTCTGGTGCGCAGTACGAGTACCCGATAACGCTCCCGATGGGCAGCGATTTTCTTATCGGCACGATGGACGTATTGGTGAAAAATCCTTCGGGAGCGCTTGAAATCTGGGATTGGAAGACCAATCGTGTCGGCTCGGTGCGGGATATGGAGCGGCTTTTGGGGGAATATCGTTTGCAGTTGGAAGTGTATGCCTACGTCGCTTCTTTCCTTGCGCCGGAGCAGGAAGCCTTCACAACGCGGCTTCTCTTCACGCGCCGTGCCACGCAGAATGTGGAAGACACCGAATGGACGCGAACACTAGAGTTTACGCGCTTGGATGTGGCAGTGATTGAGCGAAAGATGGAGCGTTTGATTGGAGAAATTCGCGCGAGGAGCTATGGTCTAAGCATGGCATAATTGCAACGTTATCACTTCGGAGACCTGATGAAATCTGATTCGCTATTCTACACATTTTTTCAAACCTTGCCCGAAGCACTGTTTATGCTGTCGGGCGAGGATAGTGCAAATGCGGCGGCGTACCGCTTTCAGTCAATCGAAGTGAAAGACCATGCTTTTCGCTTGGACGGTGTTTTGGCATTGCCGGATTTTAGCGGCGTGTACTTTTTCGTGGAAGTACAATACCAACGCGATAAACGCTTCTATTCGCGGCTTTTTGCCGAGGTGATGATTTTTCTGCACCAACATCGTCCCAAAGGGCATTGGCGGGCAGTGGTGGTCTATCCCAAACGCAGCATAGATACTGGCTTGCCAAACGATTACGAAGAATATCTTGCGTCGGGGCGATTGAAGATTGTATATTTGAATGAACTCTCGCCCGAAGCGCTTCAAACGTATCCGCTTACGCTCTTGCAGATTATCAATGCTCCGGCGCGAAAAGCGGACGTTGCTTCTGTCCTTCGCGCCACGCTGCCTTCGATACAAGCATCTGCGAGGGCGACAGGACACTACGACGATATGCAGCGCCTTCTGGCAAAAATTGTCACCGCAAAACTACCGAAACTTTCATTCGAGGAGATAGAAGCCATGATTGAACCAACCACACGAGGCTTTGAACAAAGTCGTTTCTACCGTGATATTATCCAACGCGGTGAGAAACAGGGTATTGAAAAAGGTATTGAAAAAGGTATCGTCCTAGGTGAGCAAAATAAGAATGAAGCTATCAGACTCATCGCACGAAACCTGCTTACGATGGGCTTGCCTGTGAAACGTGTTGCCGAAGCAACAGGACTGCCCCAAAAAACTGTTTCCGCAATTCGCAAAGAAATTACCCTGACAAGCGCATAATTCCTATGTTACGACTAAAAAAACTCATCATCCCCACGAGGCAAATGATTGTTCGCGGGGATTTTTTGTGTAATTTTGCATTCTCATTCTTCCAAATGGCATCAGTATGATGATGTCAACAACTTGATGTTCCACTTTTTGATGAGAGTATTATGAACGACACCACCACACTTACCGCCGAAACATTCGAGTACAAAGCCGAAATGAAGCAACTGCTTCACCTTATTGTCCATTCGCTGTACACGCATCCCGAAGTTTTTCTCCGCGAACTTGTTTCCAATGCCTCCGATGCCCTGAACAAAGCGCGGTTTCGTCAACTGACCGATACGGCAATGCTGGGGAGCGAACTACCGCTTGAAATCCGCATCACATTTGATGCCGAGGCTAAAATGTTTACCATCGAAGATACGGGAATTGGTATGACCAAAGAGGATTTGGTTGGAAAACTTGGTACGGTGGCAAGTTCGGGAACCTTGGAGTTTATCAAATCGCTCAAAGAACAAGGCGCAGCGCTGGATGGCAATATGATTGGGCAATTCGGCGTGGGCTTCTATTCCGTCTTCATGGTCGCCGACGATGTAAGCGTTGAGACACGCCACGCCAATGCTGATTCTGTCGGGCTTCGTTGGCAGTCCGACGGACAAGGAAGTTTCACGATTGAGGAAATTGACAAACCGACACGCGGGACTCGTATTAGCTTCCGTCTGAAAGATTCTGCCTCCGAATTTAGCGAGGAATACCGCTTGAAATCTATCATTCAGAAGTATTCTAACTTTGTAGATTTTCCAATTTTGATTGGCAAACCAGGTACGGAAGCAGAAAAAGCAAATACCATTCGCGCTCTCTGGCAAGCCCCAAAAGATAGCGTGAGTGCTGAGGAAGCAAACGAATTTTACAAATTTCTCACGGGCGATTTCCAAGATTCGCTTGGCTATGTGCATTTAAGTATTGAAGGTTCGGTGAATTTCAAAGCGCTGGTGTTTATCCCCGAAACCCCGCCAATGCGACCTTTCACGCTTGACCAAGAAAATTCGCTGCACCTGTACACCAACAAAGTGCTGATTGAGGAAAATTGCAAACAACTTCTGCCCGACTATCTCCGTTTTGCGCGAGGTGTGGTAGATACCGACGATTTGCCGCTCAATGTTTCGCGGGAAATCACGCAGTCCAGCCCGCAAATGACCAAAATCAATAAAGTGCTGACAGGCAAGGTTTTGGGCTTGCTGCAAGACTGGGCAGCAAACGATACGGGCAAATACGCGAAGTTTTATGCGGCATTCGGGCAGCAGTTCAAAACGGGCATCAATTCTGACTTTGCCAATCGGGAACAACTTGTCAGCCTTTTGCGCTTCGATTCGACGCAAACCGAAAAAGGCACGTTGACTTCGCTCAAAGACTACACAAGCCGCATGAAATCTGAGCAGAAAGAAATCTACTTTTTGACGGGCGACCACCGCGAAACCATGCTGAATAATCCGAATTTGGAATATTTCCAAAAGCATGGCATGGAAGTCCTACTACTTACCGACCCGATTGATGTGATTGTTGTGCCGTCTATCCCCGATTTTGAGGGTAAAAAACTCATTTCTATTGATAAAGTAGAAGTCAGTATGGATGCGGCTTCGGAAGCAAAAGAGCCTTCGACAACAGATTCCGCATTACTTGCGCTGTTCAAAGATGTTCTCGGCGAAAAAGTGGAAGATGTTCTGCCCTCGAAACGCCTCGTAGATTCAGCCGTGACGCTGGTTGTGGGCAAAGAGGGCTTGGATGCGCAGATGGAGCGGATGATGAAAATGCTGGACAAAGATTTCAAAGGCGGGCGAAAACTCTTGGAGGTGAACATGGAACATCCGCTCATCAAGAATTTATCACGTTTGCAGCTTGCGGATGCCGGAAATCCGATGTTGCGCCAGTACATCGTTCATTTGTACGAAGGAGCGCTCCTCATCGAAGGAAATATGCCGTCTCCGGCAATTTTCGTGCGGCGCATGACCGAACTGATGACCGATGCAACAAATTCATCGTCGCGCTCGACGGCTTCCTGAGCCTTTATCCAGAAACGTTCTTCCCGTCCAACGGCTGAAATCCGAAATGATGCTGCCGCTCGGACGGGTTGACGTATTACCAAAATCTTCCCCCACTCAACACTCAACACTCAAAATTTAACACTCTCTCCCAATCTCTATGGCAAAAAGACGCGCCCGCAATGACGATGATATTCCCAAACTCAACCGTGAGCAAAGCCGCGAACAACTGGCATTTCTTGTCGGTTTTCTCAAGCCCTATCGTTGGAAAATAGCGTTTGCGCTACTCATTTTAATTGTTAGTAGTGCTGTAAGCCTCGCGTTTCCAGCACTTATCGGAAAATTGATTGATGTGGTGCTAAACGAAGCCGCTTCACCGTATTCGCTGGGAACGATTTCGGGCGTACTCGTGGCAGTGCTGGTCGTGCAATCGGTCACGCGCTTTTTTACGTCCATGACGCTTGCTTCTATCACCGAAAATACGCTGGCGCAGCTTCGCACGACGCTTTTCGACCGCATTATTCGTTTGCCGATGGCGTTTTTTGGTGAGCGCCGCGTGGGTGAACTTTCCTCTCGAATGTCGTCGGATTTAGCCCTGATTCAGGAAACGTTTACTTTTACCTTTCTTGAGCTTTTGCGCCAAAGCGTCTTTTTTGTGGGCAGTGTGATTTTGATTGCGGGTAGGAGTTTGCGCTTGACGGGTATGATTTTGCTTGTTGTTCCGGTGCTGGTCGTGGTGGCATTGCTATTTGCGCGATATATCCGCAAATACAGTCGTGATGCGCAAGACGCGCTTGCCGATGCTTCCACGATTGTCGAAGAGACGCTGCAAGGCATTGCTGGTGTAAAATCGTTTGTGAATGAACATTATGAATCGAAGCGGTACGGAAGCGCCATTTTGCGCGGTGTAGCCATTGCGCTCAAAGGAGCAAAAGTACGCTCGGCGTTTGTTTCGTTCATCATTTTTGCGCTGTTCTCCGGCATTGCGGGCGTAATTTGGTACGGCGGAAGCCTTGTGCGAAGCGGCGAAATGACGATGGGCGATTTAACATCGTTTATTATCTACACCACGTTTGTCGGTGGTGCGTTGGGAAGTTTTGCGGAGTTGTTTGGGCAGATTCAGCGTACACTCGGCGCATCGGTGCGGGTGCGCGAGATTTTGACCGAAACGCCGGAAGAATTGGGCAATGAGCGTGGTAGCTTAAAAATCGGCTCTACGTCACGCTTTCAGTCGGTAGAATTTGCCAATGTGGTCTTTCATTATCCCGGACGCAAGGATATTGCCGCGCTGAACGACGTTTCGTTCCACATCGAAGCGGGTAAGCGCGTTGCCTTTGTTGGTGAATCTGGCGCTGGCAAAAGCACGACAGCCGCGCTGATTCAGCGTTTTTACGACATAGATGCGGGTGAAATTCGTTTTGATGGTGTACCGGCAAATCAATTATCGCTTGGCGCAGTACGGGAAAGCGTTGGGATTGTGCCGCAAGACATTGTGCTGTTTGGCGGCACAATCGCCGATAATATTCGAAGCTAGTGATGAAGCGCTTTGGGAAGCAGCACGCTTGGCAAACGCAACGGAATTTATTGAGCAGTTTCCCGAAAAACTGCAAACACTTGTTGGAGAGCGCGGAGTAAAGCTCTCCGGTGGGCAGCGTCAGCGCGTGGCGATTGCGCGGGCAATTTTGAAAAACCCGCCCATGCTGATTTTGGACGAAGCCACAAGTTCGTTGGATTCGCAGACCGAATATCTCATACAAGAAGCAATGGAGCGCTTAATGGCGGGGCGCACAACCATCATCATCGCGCATCGCCTCTCGACTATTCGCAGGTGCGATACTATTTTGGTCTTCAGCAAAGGGCGCATTATCGAAAGCGGCACTCACGAAGAACTTTTGGCGCAAACGGGGAGTTTTTATGCAAAATTATGTGCTTTGCAGTTTGGTGAACTTGATGCTTGAGTGCGGATGCTATAGTTCACCACGAATTGCGCGAACCGATTTTCACTTCCCATTCGCGCTGCTGGCGTAGAAAAACGCTGGAGTTGGACATCACCGATGAGCGGGTAATTTGCAAGACGATATTGCGGAAAAGTTCTTGGTCTAAAAAGCTACGAAAGGGAATATCAATCGAAAAACTGGTATTGGGCGTGTTGGTGCCGAAATCGTTCGCCACTTGCCAAAGAACCCCTAGATTGCCAATTTCGCCCGTGAACTGCACCCGCGCTTGCGACAAATCAAGCGGAAGCCCCGTGCGCCCGCCGCCAAAGGAAATATCGGCACTGCGCACAACACCTGTGCCTTGCAAAAGGTCGGTCAAAAGTCTTGAGGCAAGCGACGACGAATAGTTCTGCGTAACGCCTCCCAAGCCGCTTCCAAGAGCAAACTCATCTTGCGTTCGCCCGAAAAGAAGGAGCATAATTGCGTCATTCTGGATTTTGGTCGAATCGCCCACGCCCGGCACATTGTCGAGCAGATAGTTCATCTTCAGCATCGGCGCTTGCTTGGTGCCGGAAATACCGAGATTGACGATGTATTCGCTTGTGCCACTGCGGTCAGGAATAGAGCGCTGTCCACGCAAAAGAGCGTTCAAATTCAAACGCGGATTGCTCATTGCGCCCGTATTAAAGGCAAGTTTGCCAGATGCCGTGAAAACGCGATAATACTTGTACGTCGAGCCGTCGCGCAAGAGTAAATCGCCGAAAAGTCGGTGTTCATCGGGTCGATCGGGCGTTTTGACGTAGCGAAGCGGCTGTTCGGGGTTTTCCTGTGCCAAGTTTGCGATAAGTTGTTCAAATGGTCCCCAATCCATTGTTACCGAAAAATTTCCGCGTAAATTCACGTTCAGGGCATAATCAATTTTGTGCGCAAAGCCAAGACGGGAGCGCTCTGAAGCAATCATCTTGTTCGCCGGAAGCATCGTTCCCAAAAGAGCATTCGCAAGATTTTCCGCGCCGTCTTGCTGACGCATTTTTGCGGACGAAACCATACGAAAGGCGCTTACATTCGAGTCCGGCGGTCGGGTGACAATATTTTCACGCTGTGCATTGATGATTTCTTCCGACGCAAGATGCGCAAGTTCGGCGGCAGAAAGGCGCGATGCGGTGCTGTCGGTGGGCGGTGCGGCGCTGGAATCGCGTTGTTCGCGCAACTGCTGGGTATATTCCTGTTGATTGCAGTCGCGGGCAGTCATAGTGCGCCCTCCACGCCCTTGGGTAATAGTCTCAAAGCAAAAAAGTTTATTTTCCGTTTTGACGCTTTTGATTTCAGGAAAATTGATTTTTGCTTCCAAAATATTCACATCACCACGCAAAAAAGGCTCTTCGAGCGAACCGTAGAAATGGAGCGGCTTTTCGCCGGTGGACATTATCACATCGCCAAAAAGCTGTGGATTCGGAATGCGCGAGGCATTACCCAAAACAAACAAGCCTTGCTGCGGCACACGCGCCGTAATGTCGAAGCCCGTAATATCAAAGCCGTTGACCGTCACGGTTCCATTGGCAAAAGCCCGTCCCCGTGCGTAATCAAGCGGATCGTTGGCAATGGTAGCGTTGTCAATCGTTACGGTGCGATTGAGCAAACTTGCGCGTCCTTCGAGAAAATATTTTAGATTCGTCGCCTCAAAAACAAACGAAGCACGAGGAATGACGGCACTTCCCCGGTACATGATATTTTCCGGCGTTGTCCCGGTGATGGAAAAGTGCGCGTCGGCGTAGCCCTGCAAATTCGTGATTCCCGGTATAAAAACATCCAATGCACCAAGCGGCAACTGCTCGGCATCAAAATAAATTTCAATCGGCTTGCCGGAAACAAGGCGCTCTGCGGCATCGGTAAAGGAAAGATTGAGCGGAAACTGTTTAGCGCGGACTTTGAGCGTATGCAGCGTATCATTCAGCAAAAGCGGGTTTTGCACCTCCGCCGTTCCACGAACCGTCGAATCCTGATGCGTTGCAGAAATCGCGCACTTTCCCAAATAGGTGGCATTGTAAAACACATTCGATGCGTTTAAAAGCAAGCCTAGTTGTGGGTTTGCGGGCAGTCCCGACAAACGACATTCCATGCGCTCCAAGGTGCCACGAAGTGGGTCGAGCGTGGGAATGCGGTGGTCGGGCGTGAAAAGGCGGTTAATATCTTGAAGCGGCATGGATTCTACCGTGAGCATAGCATTGGAAAAATGGTCGAACCAAACCAGCCCGCTTAGATACACGGTTTCAGCCTTCGGGCGGCGCAAGGTCATGTTTTCTATTAGCAGCCCTTCTTTATTCAGTTCCGTTGCAATTTTCCCAACGCTTGTCCACTCCATATCGCCACGATACAGTATCCATGCGGTGTCCAGCACAAACGGGGCATTTTTTGTTGTCAAATCTAAACGCGCTTTGGTATAAAACGCCAGAAGGTTATCGTCCCATACTGATTTCACGCCAAACGAGAAAACATCCTGTTTGTAGGCAGCTTCTCCGGCAGAGCGGCGGAAAACAAAATCATTGAAGCGAAAAACTGAGTCCGAACGAATCGCCGCCGATGCCTCTACAACATTGAGCGAATCTCCATTAGCAAGGCTGTGGAATGATGCTTGAAGCCGCGTATCGGCAAAGTTGACTTGCGTGAAACCGTCGGTATAGAAAAATTCGTTGATATGCGACGAATCCAGCCGAAACGTGTAATCATGCGTTGTCCCGCGCATACTGCCGCGAATATCGCCAATGCATTGAATTTTGGCAAAACCGCTAAAGAGGCGCGAAATCGTGATGTCGTGCGGCTTCAAGACAAAATCGACATCAAGCGGCTTCAAACGCGCCGGACGCGGAATAAACAAGCCTTCGTAGGTCGAGGCTTTGAGCGAATCCCGCACAAGATGGTATTTTCGGCGCACGAGAAAAATCGAATTATCCACCGTATTGGCAAACGAGCCGATAAAATCCGGCATCGTAAAAACGCCCTTCAAATGGGCTTCGGCAAGTTCGGAATTCAGATGAAATTCGCGGTAAAGCGGGTTGCCATCGCGCGGCAGATGCTCCAAACGGGCATTGATGCGAAAGGGTTCAAATACTTTTTTCGGCGTAATAAATTCCGATGCAACAAGGTTTAATGAGCCTTTCAAGCTATCTGCCGAAAATCCGCTCCCAAGAACATTGAGCGTAAAGGAAGCATCCGTAGCGGCATCGGGCATGAGCAGAAGGCGACTAATATCCAGATGTACTGCCCGTGCATCCAGTTTGTATGCGGGGGCAGCGAGGTTTTGCAGGTTTATCCAGCCATTCGCCCACAGGTCGGCGGCAGGAACGGCAGAACTCGCGTGATCCTCATCAATACTTGCTTCTCCGGCATTATCCTCCGCCAAAAATTCAGCCGCCCGATTCCAATGCACATTCAGCGCCGAAATGGTGACAATTCCGCCGTCATGGGCGTTTGCATCCAGCGAAAGCGCATCAAAGCTGCGTCCGGCAATGCCTGAAGGACTCGCCTCGACGTGTGCTTTTGCTACAAGCGCCGCGAGTGTTGATCCCTGCCCAGATAAAGTGATGGTGGTATTCAGATTGCTCTCCAAGCCGCTATTATGCGTGATTGGAGCAAGATTCAGGTGTTCGGTTTTTATCGTGGCTTCATACCGCAACGTATCATTCCAATCCAGTGTACAAGCGGTCTCAACGTTGCCAACGCCACTCGAAGCCCGAAGGTCGGCTTTGAGTGTTTTCATCGTGCCTTGCAGCGTTCCGCGCTCCAGTGCAAGCGCTCCCAAGCCACTAAGCGCCGACAAATCCGCACGTGGAATATACCGCCTTACCTCTGCTGCACTGAGGCGCATTGGGCTGAGTTTGAGAGCATAATTGAGCGCCGTTTGTTTAAGTGGCTGATTCAACGTTCCATCCAGTGAAACGAGTGTTGGTGCGGTTTTCTCGCCCTGCTCAATACCCTTGATTTCAAGCCGTTTCACAACAATTTGTCCTGCATTGCCGTAAGAATCAAGACGCAGAGCCAATTTATCGCCCAAAATATCGGCAGCGGGGGTAAGGCGTTGCATTTCGTAGGCGCTTAGCGAATCGGCATGAAGCGCCAGCTGAAATTGTGCATTCCCGAAAGTTGTAGCAAGGCTATCGGGCTGGAAGGCAGTAGCAGAGCGCTGGGCAAAGAGATTGATTTTTTCGACGATAAGACGAGCGCGAGCCTGTGAAGATGCGGTTTGGAGAGCGAAGTTATTGACTTCAAGCCGCGTTGAATCCACAAAAGCGAAGAAAGAGCAATTCCGTACATTCAGCCCCGATGATTCCTCTTGAAACGAGAATTGACGCACCGAAACGGCATATTCATTTTTTTTGAATTGTAATTGCAGCGAAAGCGCAAGATTTAACGCGGAAATATTCGCACGAGCAGGATTAAAGCGGCTTTGCGTAGCACTGCGCATGACATCGGAAGCGGGCTGCAAGGAATCTATTGTGACGAGCGCACCATTCAGAATCGAAAACTCCCGCACGGCAATCGTCCATTTGAAGGGCTTTGGCTTGGTGTCGGGTGTGGGCGATTTAAGAATATGAGCAAAATTCCACGAACTGTCCAGACTGCGAAGCAAGTGTATTTGCGGCTCGACAAGCTGCACACGATTCAGCGCAATGCGCCGCACCAGTAGCATTTGAATATCATAATGCAGATTCAGTTCCCGCGCCGCAAGCAGGGTGTCATTCGCCGCAATAAGTCGTACATTGGTCAGTGTAAGATCGGAAAGGAGCGAACCACGGAAATCATCGAAGGTGAGTTTTGCTTCAAGTGCAGTATTGATGCGCTCTGTGGCAAACTTTACGACCCATTGCCGCAACGACGGCACATTAACAACAAGCAAAACTGCCGTTGTCAAAAAAAACAGTAAAAGGAACAACAATCCCAGCACAACCCGTACAATGCGGCGTGTGCGCCTACCTAAAAAAGGCTTGATATGAAATTCGGGAATATGCAAAAATGCCTCCGGAAGGGAGAACGGCTTGTTTACTGCTGTTGCGGGGCTGTTTGGTTATTGGAGCGCCGCAATTTCTTTAGGGTTTAAGCCTGTTGCTTGGACGATAACCTCCGTTGGCAAGCCGAGTTTGAGAAGGTTACGGGCAATTGCCTGTTGTTCTTCGCGTTTACCTTTTTCGACACCTTTTTTGATACCTTCGGATTTACCGATATTAAGAATATCTTGGTAGAAACGGGTTTGTTCAAAACCTCGCAGAGTTGGCTCTATCATGGTTCGTATCTCCTCGAATGATAAATTGGGAAATTTTGCTGCAAGAATAGCGCTGACAAGGCGCTCAACCAACAGCCAAACGATAGAGGCAATACCGTACGCCCACCAGATGGCGAAGAAGTAGCTTTCATGCGGCTTTCAGCTCACTCATCGTGAAAAGCGCCGTCATTGCCAGTCCTGCCGCCGTGAGTTTTTCCGTACCGCCTTGTTCGCGGTCAATGACGCACAAGACCGAGTGAATATTTGCGCCTGTATTTCGGAGGTCGTGAGCGCTTAAAATCACTTGACCGCCGCTTGTTATCACGTCTTCAATGATTAATACGTTCTTGCCATAGACCTGAGCGCCTTCGGCAAATTTTCGTGTGCCGTAATCCTTTGCCTTTTTGCGTACAAAGGCTGCCGGTAAGCCTGTTTCCATCGAAAGTGCCGTGACAATCGGGATGCCACCCATTTCCAGCCCTGCTAATACCTCGGTTTCCTTCGGTACAAGCGGTGCTAGATGCTGCGCAATAGCGCGTAGAAGCTGGGGTTTACTCTCGAAAAGGTATTTATCAAAATATTCATTACTCACCGAACCGGAACGAAGGGTGAATGTGCCTGTTAAGTGTGCAATTTGCATGATTTCTTGCGCCAGAGCCGCTTTGGTCATAATTCGTACCAATAAAATTGAATGGAAAACAACGTTAAACAAGACAGATAGTTGCTTACAAATATACGATTTCTTACGGTGAAGTTACAGCTATTCGTTTGCGCCAAGCAAGAACTATGGTTGTTTCGGCTTGAGCATCAAAACTTTGCGAAATGTGGAATGAGGCTCACGGGCAATCGACACAGGCAACAAGCCGCCCCCAAGCCACAACTGGGTTTGGTCGCTGTAATTGCGTGTCATAATTTCGCCCGTATTGCCGCTTGGGAGAATCATGTACGCCACCGTATCGCTCATATCGCAGACAAAACGCATCGAAGCGCCTACTACTACGTCAAATGAGCGATTCAACGACCATTCGCCGGAAGAAATTGTTGTCCCATCGCCACCATACTCCAGCGTTTGCCCGTTGACGACACCTTCCAAAGGAAGTCTTGTCCACGTTGCGCCATTGGCAAGGATATGAC
>JAAFHM010000193.1 GCA_013298375.1 Ignavibacteria bacterium
ACCACATTTATCATACCGACCTACACGCCAGAGCGCTTAAAACAACTTCGCACGTCATTAAATCTGACTGCCCAGCAATTTGGGATTGCCGTAGGCTATGCGTCGAGTGGCGCAAAGGTGCGTATTTCTGAGCTGGAACACGGGCGGCAAGCCATTCCACAAGCTGTTTCAATAATTGCTGCGTATATTGAGCAATATGGAGTTTTGGCGAAATCAAGGCAGATACAGCATAACGAAATCATGGATCTATGAGACCTGCCGACAAAAACGCCACAAACCCAGTATCTATGCGTGTGCTATCCCATTTCGCAAAACAAACAACAGCCACAAAAACCATAGAAGTAATGCGGCGACAGCACCGACGAGTAACCAAAGAAAATAGCGAAAAATTTGTTTCATGGCGCAGTGAAAATACTGATACAATCACGTGTTGAAAGCATTAAAAGTGAAATTGCCGAATAGCCATCATGTATGCGAGAAGCACGATGAGGCAAACCGCGTACAACACAATAAATGCAGTAATTCCAAGCACTAACAGAAAGAGATATTTCAGAGTTTTCACCAACCAGTGGTCGTCCGGCTGAAGAAAAGCCCGTACTTTTTTTGCAATATTTCTGAGCATTGTTTTCAAAACCCTCGCATGATAAATCCGTTTCCATCAACGGTGATAAACCGCGTAAACTGCTTATCAACCCAGTAACCGCCAAAGTTTCCGAACATCTCTGCAAACCATTTACCCGAAAGTTCGTAGCTGTAATTGTGCGACCAATAGTTTATCAAATACAGTGTTTCTGCGGAGTTTGTGATGTCATCTTGAATGTCGGCAAAAAGGTTTTCTGCATAATCGTCAATATCGTAACTATACTTATCTGACGCTGTTTTCATCTCAAAAATACTTTTTCCATTATTGAAATACTCTTCAAATCGCCCGTAGAGCTGAAGCCACTCGCTTTCTCCAAGAACACGACGGTGCGGAATTTCGGGGATTTTTGCTGCATCATGCAGGTTTCGTGCGATATTTGGTCGTATTTCTTCCCAGCAAGTCCGTACTTCCTCACTGGAAGGTCTGAGTTTGGGAATATATTTCGGCAAACCATCCTCAATAATCATTTCCACGCAGAATGCCAGCATTTCACTTGCTTCGGCGGCATCGTTCCATGAATCCTGCGTAAAGGATTCGGTCAAACGCAAGAGTTCAAAGCATATCATCAAGCGTGTGTTTATGCTCTTTTGGGCGGTTTTGGGCGATGTTTTCAAAAGTTTATGTAAACGTCGCTCTTCTACAATGAGACTGTACCGCACGGCGTTGTGAATCTGCTCTGAATGTGGCTTCATACATTGATTCCGTCAATATCAATAAACGGTCGGTAAAACTTTTGTGCCGGGCGAATAAATGTTGTCGTGCCGCCCACATCTCGCATCAATGCTTGCATTTCACGCAAAAATGTGTTCAAATGCGGTGCATTTTCATACGCGAGTATGGAATTGTCTATCGTGCTTGTTACTGAAAATTCACTATTGCCTTCAGATAAGCTCCAATGCGGCATACAAGGCAATTCAGGAAACCAGATATTGGCATGAAGTTTTGCGCCAAAGGTGTAATCGTGCGCTCTGCCTGTTTGTTGTCTAAGCGGCGCACCCCACAGGCGTAGTGCGGGGTACAAGTCCATGCCGTGTGTGCTGGTAGCTGCTGCTTCGGGATATAAGGTGCGGAGAAGTTCTCCTGCATCGGCAACCCATTCGGTTTTCAGATTTTCACCGTGAGCATCGTAGTACGTAAGCCGATTCCCGCGCCAATACTCGCTTTTGCCTAGTTTTTTCGCTAATTCCGAGCTGCTAACAAAATGCAGAATTGTTGTTTCTTCAAAGCACATTTTCGCATCCGCCAAATAGCCCTCAACATCGCTCCACACCTTGCCGAGACCCCATATTCCTGTTTCTATGCCGATTGCCCAAAACACCTCAACGACGCTCCATTCCAGCCTTTCAGGGGAAATTGTCCATTCCCACGCACCAAAGGGCGGGTCTTCTTGCACAATCCAATCGTTGAACATAGCGTATTTCCTTGTTTACAGGGCTTTTAGCGCACAAATTCTCCTGCCGGACCATCCTTGCGAACATACTGTTTTATGGCTTTCCAAGGGATAAATGCTGCGGTTTCGCCATCGGCAAAGGTAGCAACTGACAAGGGCGCAAAAATAAACGTGATTCCCGCAGGGCGCATCACCCAAGCAAGTCTGCCCTTTCGGAGCAGATTGGTAAAGTCCGTGATTGTGCCATCCACAACAAATTGCGAGCCTTGCTGCGTGAGTTTTGCCACAATGAGCGCGTTCAAACGCTGAATATATGCGGTATCGGCAGTAAAAAGTTCGTTCATCGCAATTTTTCGCCATGCCTTGCCGCCCGCATTCCACCATGTTTCGCCGAAATAGTAGTAATTAAAATGCGCTCCCCCGGTGAAAGATGATTCAACATGATATGCACTCAAAAAGCGCGGCGAAAAATGATGAATATTGAGTTCATCGGTTTTGGTGAGGTCGTGTGGAAGGTCAGGTTTTGTGCCTTGTGGAGTGTTTTTCAGCATTTCTTTTTCTATCTCATTCAGCATATTCGCATTATTGCCTAAGGTATGCGCCATGTACTTTTTCAGCGACGCATTGAGCGCGGCATACTGCTCTTCCGCACAAAACAAGGGATAGCGGACGGAAACATCAAACTTACCAGATTTCATCTCGTGAAAAATTGCAATGGTCGAAAGCCTGCACGGATACGACGTTTTCCCATCGGCAGAAGTCCACGTACCAGTAATGATGCCCTTTTCACGGTTCAGTTTGCCGGAAATAACAGCATACGTTTTTTCCTTCACATTTGGGTTTTCGTTAAATTCTCCCGAACTGGATTTTTCCTCAATATTTACGGAATTATCAGCACCAATACTGCCTTCCAGACGTATCACGCCAATATTTCCATCGTAATGATACTGTCCGTAAATGCTTGCTCCGTGAAATGTCATCCAGCCTTGCAAAGTGATAGAACGAGATTTAGTGAGGTCTTGGAGTTCACCAACGATATACACCATTGAGGAATCCTTGATAGGCGCGGTTTCTTGAGCAGAAACTACACTTTGAACAATAGACAAGAATACTAACAGTACACTTGCTTGCAAATAAGGAAATATCGTATGTTGAGCGTATTTCATGGTGTTGAATTTTCGGTGAAAATATTTTTTTTAGAACGAAAAGGACTTGTATATTTGCCACAGCCAGCATTTATATCATCAAGAATTTCAAAGATTTACCTTGTTTCATGCCCACACTATACAAATATCTTGGCATTACGGTATATTTTTGGTCGAATGAGCATGAGCCAATTCATGTTCATGGCGAGTGTGGAGGATGCGAGTATCGCGCTGAGATTACTGTGTCCAAGGGAGTTATCGAATCTATTACATTCAAGTCCATTCCTGGCAAAAAACCACTACCAGCGACACAACTTCAGGACTTCAAAACACTCGTCAAATCGCTTGCTCATGATATTGTAGGAAAATGGAACGATTATTTTCTACACCAAAAGCGCATAAAACCTATTACCATCACTCGTCGATTGAAATAATGCTATGCGAACATCCAACGAAAACGGCATCACTATTTATGAAGAGGAAGAACACGATATTGTAGAGGTACAAACGCCATTAACCGTCGTGGCCGCATCATATCTTGAAGACTACAAAATTCATATCATTTTTTCCGATTGTGAAGAACGTATCATTGATTTTGAATCGAAATTACGTTCTTTCCCGCCACTACATAAGTTTTTAAAAATCAATACATTTAAGAAATTTCGCTTATACAATGGCAATATCCAATGGAATGATTTTGAGATGATATTTCCGGTCGAAGATTTGTATAAAATGTAGATTTTATGAGGCTTTCAGGGATTATGGCAGTCCTTCTGGTGAATGTTTTTCGTCGTAAGGAATTTCCAACGTACCAAATTGTGTGCGATAGCCATATCCAACAAACCATTCATCGGTTTCGGCGAAATGCTCTTTTTCTGCAAAGTGAGTATCTGCGCTCTTTGCAGCCCAAAAGCAGTAAAACGAGCCGTAAAATTCGGTTTCCATTTCGAGTTTTGCCGTGTCGAAATCCAGTTGCCTCAAGAAGGCTTCAAACTTCGTGCGGAAGCTAACCCAATCATGTTCAAGGCTTTTGTACGTGGCGGCAAAAGCAATGACGGGCTGTTGATAATAAAACGGGCTGTCCACCGCACCAATACTGAACATTTCACTGCACAAAAAGGGATATTCCGTATCGTTGCCAAGTTTAGCGATTGCTTCTTTGGCGGCTTCACATCTGCCACGAAGCGTGATTCTGCCGTGTATGATGGTCATTTCGCCCATAAAACCTCGCTTTTTTGGCAGACCGATGCAACAGCCTTTTCAATTTTTTTCATTTCTTCTTCTCGCAATGTCCTTAAAACTTCGTGTATTCTCTCCTCTAAACGCTTGTATTCATCACGCTCAGAAGAAATTTCATTGGGTTCAATTTCTGAAATAATTTCGTCCCTTTCACTGTTACTCATCGTTTGCCAAAGTTCCGTTTCTCGCAAATGTAGCCGCTCAATTTCTATGAGCAAATCCCTGTTTTCACGCGGCTTTTCAGGCGCTATTTGTTCTAAGCGTATTGTTTCAAAGGCCTTTGCATGGAAGCGAATACTTTCAATAAACTCACCTGAAACGTATGGAAAAAGCTGTACTTGTGCGTGATTGGGAAAGCGTACCTGTAATTCTGCCTCCGACAAACAGCCCGCAAACAACTCTCCGTTTGAAATAAATTTATTGCTATTCTCCTCCGACCAAGCAAATGCGAGGCTTCCGAAGGCAAACTGATAGACCGCCTTCGTATTTCCCAGTGCCAGATGTGGCGGATGAACAGGATAATTTTTTCCGGCATCGTCATCGGTAAAAATAAAAAACTGCCCGCCATGCAGCAGTGGCAAATGTTTGTACCAACTGGCACATCCCGCCAAATGCTCACAAAATCTGGCTTGCTGTTCTTGTGAAATTCGGGCATGAGTTTTCATCACGGTATCTGCTCGGTGAGTGAAAAAAGGTCGAGAATTTCATACAAAGCTGACTGCGGCAAAAGCAAGCAATCATCGGCATCACAGCCGATTACCCAGATTGGCGAATCACATTCACGCTGAAACACTTCACGGTATTTTTGACGAAAATTCTGAATCATTGCAGCTTTTTGGTCGCTATACAAAAAGCATCCGCCCCATTGGTCTGCAAACCCTGTACCAAAGCGGGTTTGGTGATATAATTGGGGATTTATTCTGATTGCTGAAAGTCCAGCATTCAGCCAATTCATTGACCTTCCATCAAACTAGAGTTCCTCAGAAGGCGCACGTAATCTTGGTTTTCCGTTTTCTTCAACGATATCGATATAAAGCGAATATCCGTGCAATGTTGTGAAATGTTTATTCAAAACATTTATCTCCTTCACTTCGTTAATCGTGGCTCAGAAACAGTGCAATCCATTACGTTTAAGGCTTCAAAGCCTCATCAATAGAACCTCTGAGTTCTATAACCGTGCTACCTTGAGGATGCTTACACATCCCTTGTTTCATTCTTATTTTTGCATCAGTTCATTATTTTTTTTCTACTTTTTTTTTCAATGCAATGAAAAATTCTTTGTACAAATCCTCGCTTACGGCGTTGCTTTTTGCGGTTATCGTGATGGTTTCTGCTTGCTCTTCTGCGAAAGAAGAACAGTTGAAATATAACAACGACATTATCACTATCACAGAAAAAGCAGATTCATGTAATAAAGTGTACCAAACTGCGGTATCGACTGCGATGCAAAATATGACCCCTGAAGGCGCTGCGGCAGCCCTTGAGTCCGTTACAAAAATTGAGAGCGACTTCAAGACGCAAAAAGCAAACTTAGCAAAAATTGCAACGCCGAAATTTGAAGATATGAATTTGAAAAGCGCTACGGACAAATGGCTAGATGTACAAATTAGCGGCTTGGCTGGCGACAGAGCAATGCTTGAAAATATTGCTTTGATTATCAAAACGAAACTGGCTATCGTAAAAGCCACCGAAGCCGGTGAAGAGCCGTCGGCAGAGATGCAAGCGGAACTTGAGCGTTTAGGCGCAATCAATGTAGAAAACATCAAGAAAATGAGCGATCAAGAAGCGTTGGAAACCACCGCGAAAAACGAGATTCAAGCCAATTCCGAGAAATTTATTGCAAAGTATGAGTTGAAAAAGAAATAATTTTCCAACTCTTTACCAGCGCAAGGCTGATTTTACAGGCTTCTTCAATCATTCTGAATTGAGGAAGCCTTTTTTTCTTATCATCGCCAATTGCTACTCTCGCCCTTTTCAAGCCATTCCGAAAACCATTCAGCAAAACTAAGGCGTGTTTTGAAAGTTTTGTCGCCCTTTTTGGTATGTGGAAAAATGCCGTAGTCGCTGACGGTGGAATCGCCCCACATAGCGCCATATTCCTGCCCTCGCACCACCAAAAACGAGATATGTCCGCACCCTTCCTCGCAAAGCCAAAGGATTCCCCCGTACTTGGTGAATGCTTGATATTCCTTGAACTGTTCATCGGTAAATGCATCAAGCGCCTTTTCGTCCACGTAATTTGTCGCCTTTTGGTATGCCTCTTCTGTGCCGTAGATGGCTTCAATCAAGGCTTCACGGCTGGTGAAAAAATACTCTGTTGTGCGCGTTTTGTGGTCAAATTCAAAAAACTGGTCTGCCTCCACGTCAGGAAAATACGGTAGTGTAAATTTGAAAGGAATTTCTAAGGGAAAACTTTCACAGGCAGCTTGTTTGAGCGGAATCACGCCGTAGTGTGGTCCCGCGCCGCCATCGCCAAAAAATTTCAAGTACGTGCGATAGTCCTCCGGCAATTGAAGCGCATTTTTCTCCTCAAATTTCGTAATATCTTCTTCCGAAAGGCAAGGTTTGATGCGGTATTGATGGTGCTTTGCACCGAAATATTGCAATTCACTATCCTGAATTTTTAAGGCTTCCACACGTACTTTGATTCCGTCCCAAAACTCCTTGTATGTGGCTTCGGTGATGTTTTTTGGAGCATTATTGATAACAGTATTTTCCTGTTGAATACCCAATGAAGCACCATCATTGCTTACAATAAGAGGAATTCCTGCTGCCTTGAGCTTTTGTGCGCCTTTCTGCACAATATTCCAGAGATTTTGTGTTTCCATTGTTTTCACTCGTTTCGTTCATCAAATCGTTCTTCTAAGCCTCTCGCTGCATTACGTTTGAAAAAGAGGTGTTCATATTTGTTGCAATCAATATCTTTTGACTCCGTGTGCGAGTAACCACGCGGCTTGCCGATGAACGAGCCATTTTTGTATGCTTGAAAAATTGTGTATCGCTCAAAAGCAATACACAGCCCCTCTTCACCCTTTGCAAAGATAGCAGCCGTGCGGGTTCTACCGAGAATTTCTTGTGTATTTGGGTCGTTTACTTCCTCCCAATCAGGCGAAATCAGCACCACTCCCGTAATCACGGCTTCCCACTCTTTTTCTTTTGCTTCGCGGTTAAAAGCATTGATGAAAAGCGCATCAATGCTGGGCTGAATGGTGATAAATACGTCGGGAATATCAATGCCGTTTTTTGCTGGATTGGGAAGATTGCTTGTGGCTTGTTTTTTTGTCGATGAAGAGCCTATTCCACCTGATTTCATCAAAGGTTCGGGCTTTTTTACCAATACATTTTCCGAATCTTGCCTACGCGAACAAGAGGCTACGAACAATGCCAGTATGAAAAGAAGAAAACGCTGCATGACGGATTCTCATGAATGAAACAGTATTTTCCTGAAACTTACCGCTTTACCTCACGCCAATCACAACACTTTAACAACCGTCCCTTTTCGATAAATAAGTGCTGCCACAATCTTATTCGATACGGCTTTTGACAGCAAATTTATCCGAATGATGCGTATTCCCTGCCCTCGCGGTCAATAAAAAATTTCTGCCCGTTTTTTCGTACCCACGCATAACCAGCTTCGTAGCTCCCAAAGTCGCCTGCGAAGCTGTATTGGAGCGGAATCACTTCTTCGCCGCCCGTGTTGATAAATCCATACAAACCGCCTCGCTGCACGCACGCCAGACCTTCCGAATAATTACCCGCAGCCTCAAATTGAGGCGGTATCACGGTGTTCAGCTTTTTATCCACATACCCGAATGCTCCGTTTTCGTTGTATTGAAATTTCGCCAATCCGCCGCAAAAATTTTCTATGCTAAAAAAATCAATGATGCACGGGATGATTTCTTTTCCCGACCAATCAATAAACCCATAGCCCGCATCATTCCTCACCTTTGCGCAATCATTGTGAAAAGACCATATACCATCGTACTGAAACTGAAAATTGATAACAATCTCACCAAGCCGAGAAATGATACTGAATCCGGCAAATTCATCCAAAAC
>JAAFHM010000148.1 GCA_013298375.1 Ignavibacteria bacterium
CTTTTCATACTGTTCCGCCGCTACGGGGAGTTTATTTTGCGTGTAAAATACCGCGCCTGTGGAGTTCGTCAAAAAGCCTAAACCTCGCTTGTAATCACGCTCCTCGTAGATTTTCCGAGCTTTTGCATAATAGTCTTCCGCGTCTTTGACCTTTGTTTGATTCAAAAGAATTGTCCCCAAAACGTGATACACACGCGCTCCGACAAGTGCCGTGCCAAGATTACTCGTTTGCGCCAGTTTCTCTGCTTCTCGCACATACACAATAGCAGAATCCGGCTTGCCAAGCGTGTAATTCCAATACACACCCAAATCGCAAAGCGCACCAATTCTCGTGGTGTCGTGCTTGGCGGTGGCAATCACACGCCGCACGGAATCAGCCTGAGCGCGTGTTTGCAGAAAATTCCACTGCGCTTGAAGGCGTGGTACGGAGATTATCAAAACGACCACAACAAGGGATAAACGTAAGATCATATATTCCAAAATTATAGTGATGTTACCCTGAATGTTTTTGCCGTCGATATTGAGCGACTTTGCTAACAATTTCATACACGACCTTTTGCCTCAAGAGGTAATTCCACAATAAACGTCGCGCCTTGCCCCGGTGCGGATTCGTACCAAATACGTCCGCGCATACCATCGACAAGGCGTTTGGTAATTGCCAGTCCCAAGCCCAAACCTTCGTATTCACGGGTTTTGCTCCCGTCATGCTGCAAAAATGGCGTAAAAAGAAGCTGCTCATCGTTGGTGTCAATGCCAATCCCAGTGTCGCTGACGGTAATGCGAAGGCTTTGATGGAGCGGGAGCAACTCACACGTCAGACTGACCGAACCTCTTGCGGTGAATTTAATGGCATTCGAGAGCAGATGCCGCATAATATCTCGTGTGTGGTGCATATCCAGTGTTGCATAGTCCTGATGATCGTTGCCGACGGAAACGCGAAATTCGAGACCTTTCTGTTCGGCAAGCGGGCGCATAGACCGCTCTATATCATTGACCAATGCTTGAACCTGCACCAGTTCAAACGAATACTGCACCGTGTTTGCCTGAAGGCTTGCCAAGGTGAGAATATTGGAAAAAATATCCATGAGGTTCTGCCCAGCAATGCCAATTTGTTGCAAAAATCCTTTGCTAAGTGCATCATCGCTTGGCAGACGGCTTGCAACGATTTCCGTAAATCCCATCACTGCCGTCAGGGGTGTGCGTACTTCGTGGCTCACGTTCCGCAAAAATTCGGTTTGCAGTTTTTTTGCTCCCTCGGCTTCTTGAATGGCGTTCTCCAGTTGCATATTTTGCCGTTCCAAATTACTATTGATATGCAGGATATTATCTTGTTGTTCTTGAAGGGTCTGTGTGGCAATGCGGATTTTTGCTTGCACCGAATCGCGCTCACCTTCGAGAAGTTGGAAGGCTTTTTGGCGTACCATTTCAGAATAGAAAAACGCTGATAATACCGCAATCAGAACGGCAGATTGCAATGCACCTGTCAGGATTCCAAGAAATCGGGGGGCAAAAAGAACGGGAAATTGGATACCAAGCTCGTTTAAGACGATAAATATCGTAATAATCAGCAACGACAGCGCAACCGACCAGACCATAATAACGCGGTTAAAAATCACCACCGCCAAAATTGCCGGTGCATACAACGCCGATAAAAAGAAGGAATACACTCCGCCCGTCAGACAAACACAAATCACGGTGACAACAAACAAATACGCCATCAAAAGTATTGTCGGCAAACGGATTTTTTGACTCCATCGGAGGAGCGCAAGAATAGAGCAGGCAAACGCTACCGTGAATATCGAAAAATGCCCTAGAAGCAACGACCCGCTTGCATAATACAGCCCGGCGCAAACAAACGATATGCTGAGGATAATAAACACGGCAACAAGGAATAGCTGCGTTCGCTGATACTCCCACGAAGAAGTATCGGCGGCGATAGAGGAGGGGGTGAAAAACTCCAGCAGACGGGGTATCATACAATTCTTCCTTGTGTTAAAAATGGTGATGGTTTCGATGCCGTAGCATGAGGTAGTGCTTGGAGCATCGGTGGAAGCACTTCAGAGTGAAAAGCAAGAAAATACAACGATACTTCGGATCTGACTCTCCATCAGATTGTGTGCGGTTCCCCTTACATCCATCCATCTAAAATTTTACTCTTGTTCGCTCACAGAGACGGCAGTTCGACAATAAACGTTGCCCCATGTCCAAATTCTGATTCACACCACACACGCCCGTTCATTGCCTCGACCATTTTTTTGACGATGCTGAGTCCCAGTCCGCTACTGTGTTCGCCACCCGTCGGCTGCGCTGAAAGGCGGGCGAATTTCCCAAAAAGTTTTGCTTTATCGTCTTCAGTTAAGCCCGGTCCTTGGTCTTGAATTTCGATGCGTATAGCGTTCTCATGCCGACGCACCCGCACAAACACCTCTTTGCCTGTTGGTGAGTATTTCACCGCATTGGAAATAAGATTATCCAAGACCTGATGCAAGCGGCGCTCATCGGCACGAGCCATCATGCCTTCGGGGGCATCGCAATGGAGGGCAATATTCTTGTCGGTGGCGCGTTGGCGATAATCTCCAACGACAAACCCCACCATCATGCTCATATCCATGGCCGTTAGCGTGAGTTCCATCGCGCCGGATTCGAGCCAATGGTCGTCCAGAAGCCCTTTGACGAGTTCCAGCATATTCGTCGCGGTTTGGTGAATAAGCCCCGCAAACTGTTGGTAATCTTGTAAGGAAATGTCGAAACCACTGCTCGGTTTCATCATCTCGGTTATCCCCAAGACCGCACTAATGGGGTTCTTAAGGTCGTGCGAGACAATGCCCATGATGTCGTTTTTTTCGGCATTGAGCGCCGAAACCCGCTCCAATGCTGCTTCGAGTTCCGCATTTTTGGTGGAAAGGTTGTATTGTTCAAAACAAAGCCGAATAGTTTCCAAGAGTTCGGAATCTTCCCACGGCTTACCGACGAAGCGATAAATCGCGCCGTTATTGACACTATCAACAATTTCTTTTATATCGGTGTAGCCAGTGAGCGTGACGCGGACGGCGTTGGGGAGGATTTTGCGGCTTTCGCCAAGGAATTGCGCTCCGGTCATGCCGGGCATACGCTGGTCGGCAACGATGACTTGTGGCGAATAGCCGCCACGCAAGATGTCAAGCGCTTGCTGACCGGATTCGGCGGTGAGAACGTGAAAGTGCGGTGAAAAAAGGCTGTTCAAAAGAAGTAAAATCCCGGGTTCGTCGTCAACAACCAACAATTTCTTTTCATTGGTGGTCGTTGTTTCAAGGTTTGTACTGGTTGTTTCGGATTTTTTGATTTTGAGCATAGAGTAGCACAAAAAACACGTTGCAGAAAGAGTGGTACATTGCTCCCCAAAGATACGATAAATCACAATGATATGCTAGAGAACCCACGACAATATTAGGGCAATCGCATGAAAATTTCAAGCCCTTATCAATCCTTGCTCCGTTGAAGAATGGGCTGTAATCCACTTTCTCCGAGGAGCGGCTGACTGGGCGAAAGCATCGAAACATTTTCGGTGCAACGACATCCCGCAAAACGGAATACCATGTTCACCCTTGTCCAATGGAGATGGTTTTTTCTAGTTCTCAGTATAGAAGTGCTACAGCCGTCATATTGCTAAACTGATGTATAGTCTGGTGTTATTGTTTTATGACTTTGAAAATTTGTCGTATGCTACCTTCAAATTCTATAAAATACATTCCTGCTGGTATATTATTTAACTCAATTACTGTCTCTTTTGCATTAAGAATTCCCGATAATAACGCTGTTCCTTTCGAGTCGTAAATTTTATATCCAGCCCCCAATAAATGTACACCAACATTGATAGTAATAGATTTACTCGTTGGATTAGGATAAATATTTATCCTCGGCAATTCGTCGTTTTTTACTCCAACGGTCGTTACACAGTCAGAAAAATATTTTTTCACGTACTCTCTTTGCGTCGTACTTGTTGAATGCATTGCATTACCTTTTACGTGAACAACATTCCCAGATAAATACGAATATTCCGTAATTGCAGGGTTTCCCGTCGTTATTCCGGACGCTCCTATACTGCCTGTGTGCCCTTTGTAGGCCGCGATATTGAAAGCAGCAGTTTCAGCAGGTAAAAAGTTTACACCGACAGCAGATGAGCCACCTAAGTACGGAATTAAGTTGTCGTTATCATTGCTGATGCTTAAATATTTTCGTGTAGTTAAAGGATTAACCAATGTATTGTAACCACAGAAAGAAGCACTTGGATCGGTGGTACTACTTGGTTTGTAAAAACCTCCCGAATGATATTGTGCTTCATTGAGATGCGAGACAATCGCACAGATAATATCAATACCGGGATTACTGTTTTCAATAAACACTCTATTTGCAAGCCCCGCACCGTTAGAGCTTCCTACAATTCTGATTTTATTTGGATTAACATTGGTGTAGCGTTGCACATTAGTAACAAGGTCATTGACCATTTCAATATCGGGAGCATCACTAGTTTCAGCGCAAATATTCCAACTATTGAGATACCCGGTTGGTGCGATAAGGATATGACATTCTAGCGTGCTTCTAAACTGGTTAACCATACCTGCTCCATTACCGCCGTTGCCGTGAAGCAATACACACACGGGAAAACCACCTTGCGGTACCGCGCCCGTTGGAACGAAAATGTTCATTGGATAGGTATATCCGTTCGGTTGTTGTGACCAACTCTTGGTAATACTAATACTTGTGCTTGAAGTCAAATTCTGGGAAAACCCAATCAGAGGGCAGAATAGGAGTACGGTTATGAATGCTTTAATCATTGTTGCAGTGATGTATAGTTTGGTCGTTTGGTTTTTCATTTCATCGCTTGAGTTCAAGGAATAATCATGTGCAAATATACCCCCAAAACGCCGCAAAGACAGCACGTTTGCCGTCTTTGCGATGCTGTCTGCATCATTTTTCCAACTGCTTCTGTTCCAAAAGATAAATCTCCAGTTCTAATTTCCGAATTTCCAACTCGGTTTCTTTTTCACGCAGCGCCAATGTGCGCTCGGCAATGTCCATTTCTCGCGCCTCGTTATTGTCTTCGCGGAGCATCCGCTTTTCATTGATACGCAAGTGTTTGTAGCCAAGGATAAATGCGCCTATAACGGTGGGGAAGCCGAGTAAGCCTATCACCATTTCGATAATACTTTGAATTTCGTGGCTCATAGCGAGAAGAAAATTTCGTGATGAAAAAGTTGCAAATGAGGGTGTGAAGCGCCTTAGCGCTGCACAAGTGAACCACTGCCGCGAATAGATTTGGTAATGCTTGATGTGCCTTTGTAGTAAACGTCGCCACTGCCACTAATTTGCGCGTTGAGCGTTTGCTTTGCAAAGACCGTTGCATTGCCGGAGCCGGAAACCCGCACTGTTACGTCGTCCGCTTCGAGGCTTTCTGATTTGACATTGCCGCTTCCGCTAATGCGGATTTCATGCCGACCTGCTTTGCCGCCTCGGAAGCGAATATCACCGCTTCCGCTAATCCCTGTCAGCATTTCTTTCGCATCAAAATTACTTTCCACATTCACCGAGCCGCTTCCGCTAATTTCTACGCCTTCGAGAGTGGGATTGGTGATGATAAATTTGAGGTGAACGTTGTTCCATGAGCCTTTCGCCATGCCGAGTGTGATGGTACCGTTTTCGCCGACTTCGGTGCGGACATCTTCGATGATGTTGTCGTCTGCTTCGACGCGGACTTCGCGTTTGTCGCCTTTGGTGATAACTACATCGCCACTACCCGTAAGTCGAACTTTGGAGAATGCTGGCACTTCGCGGACATCGGAAATAATTTTGCCGGAGCCGCTTTTGCCCCAGAATTGTGCATGAGCGGGTAGTGCGGCGATAACGCTAAACGCAAGGACGAGTGCGCTTTTGAGGAGGTATTGCGGTTTCATAACGGTAGAAGAAAAGGTCAATAAAAAAAGGATTCCCCAAGAACTACGCAAATACACGCCAAAAGGTTGCAAAAGGAAGTTAAACGCCCTCAAAAACGCTTTCCAGTGTCATTTCAAAACCTTCGAGTGTGAAAGAGCCCACCATATCGTGGTTTTCGGCATACAGTTCGCGTAATTCAAAATCACGTTCCGAACTCGTATAGATTTCAACTGAATGAGTACGAGCATCCACAAGCCAGTATTCATGCACTCCGCAGCGCTCGTAGAGTTTCATTTTATCTCCTCGGTCGCGTTCTACCGTTCCCATGCTGACGACCTCGACAACAAGATCTGGTGCGCCTTGCACATACTCTCCCGTTGCCACATCGCCTCGCTTGGCGGCGATAAAAAACACATCCGGTTGCAAGACGTTTTCATCATCCAAGGCAACGTCAGCAGGGGCAAAAAAGACTTCGCCAAGGTGATTTGCAATGGCGAAAGAATCCATTAGTCGAAAGATATTTTTGACGATGCGCTGATGTGCAAGCGAAGGTGCAGAGCGTTTCACAATTTTTCCATGGAGTAGTTCGTAGAACAGCGTTTCGTCCTCGAAATCCAACGCACGAAACTCTTGTGCCGTCAAAAGCCGTACAGAGGAAATCTGCGCAGAAGCGTCTATTAAAGCGGTGTCGGGAGTAAGAAGCGTTTCCATTGAGCTGCCTTTGCGTGGTGATAATAATGAGAATATTTTGCCACCAAACTACTATTTTTCAGGGCATTTTCTACTCCTTCTGTTCCCGTTGGGGGAAAACCGCGTTGCATGAGAAAAATCCGCATTAGGTCTGAAAAATATCGTAAATTCGTTCTCGCAAGCCGTGATACACACTTGCAGCCCAACGATTACCTATCTTCCGACCGATGATATATCTGCCCATGCTTCGCGTCAAAACACCATTTCTTGCCGCTCTGAGCGTATTGTTGCTGTACGCCTCTGTGCCGCTTGCTGGGCAGTTTTTTCCCCGCGATTCGCTCTTGCGAGAATTACAAACGCTGCGTTCTACAAGCACCGTCAGGGATTCGGATTATGTACGCTTACTCTTTCTCGTTGCCCGGAGCTATCGTCCGAATGCCGCTCAGATGCGCCCCTTTGTGGATGAAGCCCGACCACTAGTTGCTGTCTTGAAAAGCCCTCGCATGGAGGCGTTGCTACGTCTCAATATTGGTAATATCCTTCGTCTGGAGCGGCGATTTTCGGAGGCACGCGATACGCTCCAACTCGCGCTTGAAGGCTTTTCTTCGGCGCGGGATTCATCGAATATGTCTTCAACGGCGGGGCTGCTTGCGGTGATGTATCAGCAGCGCGATATGTTCGCTATGGCGCTTCAATGCTATATGCGCGAGTTGGAGATTGCGGACAGGTGTGGCGATACGAAAAATAGTTTTTTGGCACGAGCAAATTTGAGCGAAATTTCGCTGGCAATGCAACAGTCCGAAAAGGCGCTCAACTTCGCACGGCAAGCCGAGCCGATAATGAAACGTGTGAACCATACAGCGTTTTTGGTGGAATGGTGCAAAGTGATGGCTGCTGCGCATCGTGTGTCTCGCAATACAGATTCGGCGCTTTTTTATGCGCGAAAAGGTGTGCAAGGCTCATGGAGTCTGAAAGATTCTCTTCTTGTTGTCAATCTCATGGCGCAGGAAGTACGTGCCTTGAGCGAACTTCGGCAGTTTTCGCAAGCCCGTCAATGCCTTGATTCCTTGCTCGTTGTTGAGCAAAAAATGATACAAGGCGCACAAATCCGTCCCTCGATATTGGTGCTTGCCACCGATGTTCTCCTGGCAGAGGCACGAGCCGAACAGCCGCAAGCAAAACACCGACAAACGTTGTTCAACGAAGCGTTGCATTATGCAGAGCGCGGTCTGGCTCACTCTATGGTGAGCAAAAAAGAGATGGTCGATTTATACACGGCATTGGGAGAAATTTATAGTGGTCTGGGCAGAACCAATGCGGCTTTTCAGGCACAGCGCCAGCTCTTAGCGCTGCGCGATTCCGTCTTCACATCGAGCCTTCATGCGAGTATTGCCGATATGCAAGAGCGTTATGCTTTGTCCCAAAAAGAATCCGAAATCATGCTGTTGCAGACAGAAAAGCAGCGCTCAATGATGCTTAATCTGCTTTTGACGGTACTGGCGATTTGCGGCGTATTTGTCGCAGGAATTTCCTATCATCGTTACCGTTCGCAACAGCGCTCGGAGTTGGCGTTGCAAGAGGCAAACACACGTTTGCGGCAACTGTATGACGAAACCCTTTCCTACAAAAATCGTATCGAAGAACAAAATACGGCACTGCTCGTGCAAGAATCGGTCTTGCGCGAGTCATTACAGGACAAACAGTTTTTGGCGATTGTTGCTCGGTATGCGGCGCAGATTGTGATTATTACCGACGCTGAAGGTTATACGCGGTTTGTCAACGATGAATTTGAGCGAATAAGCGGCTATGCGCCCTCGGAAATACTCGGTAAAAAGCCGGGACACCTTCTGCAAGGCACAGAGACCGATCCAGCAACGGTGCGCACCATTGGTCAATGTATTCGGCAGCGCAAGCCCTTTAATGGCGACATTGTGAATTATACCAAAGATGGTCGTGCCTACTGGATACACCTTGCTCTTACGCCTGTTTTTGATACTGACAATGAGTGCGAATATTTTATCGGTATTCAATACGACATCACCGAAGAGCGCCAACAGCAAGCAAAAGAGCGCCAACAGGCGACATTGACGCTTCAAAGTATGTTGGATTCGGCACGAGAAATTACGTTGCTTGTAGGCGCGGATTTCCGCATGATTCAATTTAACAAAGCCGCCGACCGCGCTATGCGTGGAATGATGCCGGGTTTTGAGCCGCGCGTTGGTATGGATATGCGTGTCTATTCGCCGATACCGATTGCCGAAGTGGAAAAAGATTTTGCCGAAGTCATGGAGGGCAAAGTGGTGAACTTCGATCTTGATATGCCAAACCCTTCAAAACCCTCAGAAATACTGACGTTTGAGGTGACGTACAGCCCTGTTCGCAATCAAGATGGGCAGATTGTCGCTGTCGGGTTTGTGGCGCGAAATATCACGCATCGTAGGCAGATTCAAGAACAGATTGAGCAGATGAATGAATGGCTGGAAGAGCGCGTCAATGAGCGGACGCACGAATTAGAGCGCCGCGCAATAGAATTATCTTCGATAAACAACAAACTTGCCGCCGCTTATTCCGATCTCGAAATGGCGCAGTTGGAGTTGTGGTCAAAAAATCGTGAATTGGAAGATGTGAACGCGCTTTTGGGAGAAACGAATCAAAGTTTAGAAGAAGCCAGCCGCGAAAAAACAGAGATTTTGGGTATCGTTGCGCACGACCTCCGCAGCCCACTTTCCGGCATACAAGGCTTGGCGGATGTCTTGCAAGACCCTTCCAATGCGGAGTACACGACGCAAATTGCCGGCGAAATTTCTGCTGCCTCCGAGCGGATGTTTCGCTTGCTCTCGAATCTTCTGAATGTCAACGCGATTGAAACGGGTAAAATGCCGTTGACGTTGGTTGCTCTGACGGTGAATCATATTATTAAAAGTATCGTTGAAGAATACCAATCCCGCGCCATTGCAAAAGATATTCGACTGGAACTGGAAATGCCCGAAGAGTCGTGCTTCGTCATTGCCGACGAATCCGCTTTCCCACAGATTATTGATAATCTCGTCAGCAATGCCATCAAGTATTCTCCACACGGAAAAACAGTGCGCGTGAGCATGAGACAAAATCATATTGCGGATAAAGACGGAATCTTGTCTAATGGCGTTGGTGCTACGTCCTTTATTCGTATTGCTGTTCGGGACGAAGGACCGGGCATTTCGGAAGAAGACAAGAAAAAACTCTTTGGCAAATTTGCACGCCTTTCGGCACAGCCAACGGGCGGTGAGCAGAGTACGGGGTTGGGACTCAGCATTGTTCAAAAAATAGTGGAGGCAATGCACGGGCGCGTTTGGTGCGAATCGGAATTAGGCAATGGCGCAACGTTTATTGTGGAATTGCCGATGGCGACGCAACCGGATATTTCTCTTGGGTAGTCGTATTCTCAAGCAACAACATTCACAATTTATTCATCAATACCATCATACTTTATGAACCCTGTCGTGGAAATATTTCGCTCGTACATCGGCAAAGAAATGCTGGATGAGCGCGTACCGGTCGTTG
>JAAFHM010000154.1 GCA_013298375.1 Ignavibacteria bacterium
AACTCAGCAAATAATCGCTATACAAATCCAACAATTCCGTTTTCATAACCGTTTCCGCTAACGTTAGCAACTTGTGATTTTACCTTCCAAATATACTTGGTTTTTCACGTCCTTGCGTAAGGTGAGACGGTAAATAATCGGATATTGCCTTTTTTTCCCATTGTTGAGGAAAACATCATGGCAACTCGTCGAAAATATACCGTGAACTTGAAGGGCGAAGAACAAGAAGAACTTGAGCGAATGCTCAGTGCCGGACGACATTCTGCGCGTTCTCTTACGCGGGCTCGTATTCTGCTCTTGGTTGCCCAAGGTCGTCAAGACAAGGATATTCAAGAGATTCTGAATATCAGTGCCGTCAGTATCGGCAATACCACGAAACGCTTTCAGACCGAGCGACTTGGTGCGCTCAAGGAGAGACCCCGGTGCGGTGGTCCGGTGAAACTCACGGGTGAGGTCTGCGCCCGAATTACCGCGATCGCCTCGACCAAGCCACCGGAGGGCTATGGGTCGTGGTCGTTACAGATGATTGCCGAGCGCACCGTCGAGATGGGCATTCTTGAAAGCGTCTCGGACGAAAGTGTGCGAAGGGTGTTAAAAAAAACGACCTCAAGCCGCATCGGAAAGAACAATGGTGTATTGCCACGCTTGATGGCGAGTACCTCGCTCGGATGGAAACGGTTCTCGACCTCTATGCTTCAGAAGAAGACCCGGAGAATCCGATATGGAGTTTCGATGAGCGCCCCTGCGTTCTCCATGAGGATTGCCTTGCGCCTCTGCCGATGGCGACTGGCAAACCCAAGCGCGAGGACTACACATATGAGCGCAATGGAACGGCAGTTGCCTTGATGGCATACAATATCCATACCGGAGAGCGCATAGTCGAGGTACGCGAGCGCCGCACCGCAAACGATTACGCCGAATTTATGCAAGCACTGGTCGATTCTCAGCCACAGGCCAAAACCATTCGCATTATTGAGGATAATCTCAACACGCATAAAGACGGCTCGTTCTACACACGATTTCCTGCTGCTCAAGCGCAGCGCTTATCAAAAAAAATTGAGCATATCTACACGCCCAAGCACGCTTCGTGGCTGAATATCATCGAAATTGAGTTCTCGGTTCTGACTCGGCAATGCCTTGATCGTCGTATTGCCTCGCTCGAAGAGCTGCGGACAGAAATTCTCGCATGGGTAAAGAAACGCAATGCACTTGGCGTGAGAGTACAATGGCAATGTACCACACCAAAAGCAAGGCTGACCTTCCAGAATGCCTATCGTGATATTTGCCCCGATAACCCGCATTCCTCTCTGGATGCCAATGGGGGATGGAGGCTGCCAATATAAATAAATTCATTTGGCGGACTAGTAGGTGATGTGTCATCTCGGTTTCGAGCATCCGCTCAAAGAGGCGTTTGCTCAGTTGACGATAGATTCCGTCTTGTCCGAAAACTTCCTCGTGGCTTGTTGCACCGTTCAAAAGGCTATCAACAAGTTCATCGGTTAAGCCGTACGGCTGGCGGGCGTTTTGTGCTTTGGTTGCCATATGCAGGTACAAAAAAATGAAAAAAGTGAGAAAATTAACTTCTCTCTTTTCGAGCGTTTACACAAAACAATTTACACACTCGAGGCGCGGGAAGAAGAAGAGCCAATGCTGTATTTCACCATTACGGACAAAAGCGGAAACCTCGTACGACGCATCAGCACAAAGCCGCAAGCGGGTGTGAGTCGTATCGCGTGGGATTTATCGTACCCCGACCCAAACCCGACACAACTTACTCCGCCGCCCTCGAATAGTTACAGTTTTGAATTTGGAGACCGCATTGGCGGTGCGCTGGTGATGCCAGGCGAATACGCCGTTTCCCTTGCAAAGCGCGTCGATGGCGTGATGACAGAACTCGTAGCACCGCAACCCTTTACCGTCCAAAAACTGAACAACGTCACGCTGCCCGCGTCAGACCTTGCTGCATTGACGGTATTTCAGCGCAAAATAGATAAAATGCAGCGCTCGGTTTTTGGAGCAGTAGAAGCAGCAAACAGCATCAAAACTCGCTTGCAGTATATCAAAAAAGCGCTCTTGGATGCAGAAAAGCCCGATGTAAATCTTCTTCAAACCGCATCAATGCTTGATAAGCAGATGAACAAACTGCTTATTGCTCTGTGTGGTGATGTAGTTATTGCTGGGCGAAATGAGCCAATTCCGCTTTCCATTTCTGACCGCGTTGGGCAGATTGTCGGCGACCAGATTACTTCTACTTCAGCACCAACCAAAACGCACGAGGCAACTTATACCATCGCGGCAAATGAGTTTGCACCTGTGCTTGCGGAGTTGAAAAAAGTCATCGAAACCGACCTAACCAGCCTTGAAAAAGCGTTGGACAGCGCTGGAGCGCCGTGGACTCCGGGGCGCATCCCGACGTGGACGAAGGAGTAAGCAGAACAGTGAATGATTAAAGTTTGTGTCTTGAGAAACAATATGTTTCTAGTAACGTAGTGTGTTTTAATAGTACAGGAGTAGAATACTTGATTACACATTTACAATAGTTATGGCATTTGCGCAACACATTTATACGCGACACAAGGAGAGAGTACCCCTCGGCATCTTTCTCCTTGTTCAATTTTGTCAATGTATTCTCTTTGTTGTAATGATATTAGCAGTTGTTGCACAGCAGCAACTCTGCGCTCAAACGCGAATTATGCCCACCGCTACACAAACATCCACTCTTGCGACGGTCTTGGCATTTCTTTCACTCGAATCTCTCCGACAAGAGTCGGCGTTTCAGCAGACTCTCCCCGAAAGCAATATCTTTACTATCCCATTTCGCACAATGGGAAAACTTATGGTCGTGCAAGCAAAAGTCAATGGTATTGAGGGATATTTCATTGTAGATAGTGGTGCGCCATTTTTAGTTTTAAATGCCAAATATTTTCCGCATCTTGGCTCACCGTTGCGCTTTATGAAAGTTAAAGGTGTAACGGGTGATGTTGGTGATGTGCGGACTGCGGTCGTTAATTCCTTTGAGTGGGGAGGAATTAGGGCACAATCGTTAAACTGCCACGTTGTTGATCTGAGCCATTTGGAGCGTCGCCCGACCGATAGTATTTTCGGCTTGATTGGATTTGAGGTGTTTCGGGAGCTGGAAATGCTTATGGATTATGATGATAACCGAATCGTCTTGTACAAGTTGGACAGCGAAAATAATAGAATTGAATACGATGCTGATTATCAAGTACCAGAGTATATTGTTCCTTTTTCTTACAAAGGACACGTTCCTATTGTGGAAGCAACCATAGCACAGAAGCTGCTTCGCTTCGGTATTGACACGGGAGCAGAATATAATTTGTTATCAAATACGCTTGACTCTACGGTGCTACAAGCGTTTGTCCGTGATAAAAAAATTCCTCTGCGTGGTTCGGGAAAATCAATTTTGGAGGCATGGCTTGGGCGTGTTGAAGATATGCGCTTGGGCAAAGCCTCGTACGTTAGTCAAACAACGCTTTTAACCGATATTCGGGAAACTAATGAGACCTTCGATATAAAGCTCGACGGCTTATTGGGGCAACCATTTCTACGGTATCGCCGAACAGTCATCAATTTCCGTAAAAAAGAACTCCACTTATGGGATTTTTCATACTAAAGCACTTGCATCATCTGCATATTCGGGCGTGTCGCCTCCTCATGCGAGGTGGCACTGGCATAGCTATGTTTAGTGTGGTTGTGCAGTGTCTATGTTTGGTCACACTTTTCCCCCGATACCTCTTGGCGCAAGATAATATAGGGTATCGTATTGAAGAAGAGAATGTTGTTTTTATATTTCAGCCACAGCTTTATTCGCATTACAGCGCTCGCGATGGCGTAGTGAAGCAAATTAAAAACCTGAGCATTACCGGCGTAGCAGTTGGTTGTGAGGTCAATGCATGGTCTGTGGCTGAATGGCGTATGAACAAAGTCAATGTATATTGGTACGAACTCCGCGTGCCATACAGCATTTTTGAGAAGAAAACACAATGGGAATTTAAGTTTTTTGTTAACAATGAATACTGGGTAGAACCTGCTTCTGGCATGAATAATATCATTCCGATACCAACCGCAGAGCAAAATACCACAAAACGCTATAACTTCTTTGCTAGCATTCCGCAACCGACAGTGCAGAAATATACTTTCCGGCTTTCTGGCTTTCCCGATGCTCGTGCTGTTTATCTGGCAGGAACATTCAACGACTGGAATCCTCGTGCAACCCCAATGATGAGAAAAGACAACGAATGGACTGTCGTACTTCCCTTGAAGCCGATGGGGTATTCGTACAAGTTTATCGTGGATGGCTCTTGGAAACTTGATCCTGCAAACCCTGAATCGGTAGATGATGGAATGGGGCATACAAATTCGTTTCTTATCATTCCCAGCCTTCGTGGTTCGACACAATTTACTCTTAATGGCTATGGCAATGCGAAAAAAGTAGCAGTAGAAGGCTCATTCAACGGTTGGAACCCGGAGCGCCATTACTTTGCTAAACAGCAGTTTCAATCCGGCTCGGCTTGGGTCTGTCGCCTCAATATTCACCCCGGATATTACGAATATCGCTTTTTGGTTGATGGAGAAGCAATAAATGACCCTCTCAATCCCGTAACGATAAGAAATGAAAATGGCGGGAATAATTCCATCCTCTTGCTTCCAAGTAAAGAAGGAAATGTTGAGTTTATATTGAAAGGGTACAATACGGCAAAAACAGTCGCGCTTGCCGGCACATTTAACGACTGGAGTTCGCGGCGGCATATCTTTTTTCGTCAAGGTGACCAGTGGATATGTCGTATTCGTTTGAAACAAGGTTCATACAAATACAAATTTGTGGTTGACGGTCAGTGGATACTTGACCCTGCAAACAAACAAATTGTCGAAAATGAGTTTCATACGGGCAACAACGTCTTAACTGTGAAATAATGATTGACGATACTCAAGCCGAAGAATTGATGTTGCCAACGATAGTGTTTTTACGTTTGATCGAATTATCAACCAATTACTACTCATCAATTTTTGTTATCGTTAAGGAAGAATTATGAAAAGCCGCTCACTATCAATGCTCATTATTATGAGTATTCTCGGTGTTGTGTTACCATACACGACATTTGCCCAAACACCGCTCTGGATGCGCTATCCGGCACTTTCGCCCGACGGCTCAACGATTTGTTTTACGTACAAGGGCGATTTGTGGCTTGTGCCAAGTGCGGGCGGGCGGGCGACTATGCTCACGCAGCACGAGGCACACGATATGCGCCCCGTTTGGTCACCCGATGGAAAACAAATTGCTTTTGCCTCCGATAGGCACGGCAATATGGACGTGTTTGTGATACCATCAAGTGGCGGTGCGGCAAAGCGTCTGACGTTTCATTCCAACAACGAGTTTCCAACGGGCTTTTCACCCGATGGTAAAAATATCCTCTTTTATGCGAACCGTCAAGACAATGCTAAAAATGCACAATTTCCCAATGGCTATATGTCCGAATTGTACAGCGTTGCTGTGGCAGGAAGCCAGCCCAAACAAGTCCTGACCACACCTGCGCAAGATGCCGTTTTTAATAAATCTGGTACAACGCTGCTTTTCCATGACCGCAAAAGCCCCGAAGACGAATGGCGCAAACACCATACTTCATCGGTCGCACGTGATATTTGGTCGTGGGATGTCAAGACGGGCAAATACACGAAACTTACGTCGTTTGTCGGGGAAGATCGCAATCCCGTCTGGAGTCCTGACGGCAACGAAATTTATTACCTTTCCGAACAAAGCGGAACGTTTAATGTGTGGAAATTCTCGCTCGCCACTCCCAATCAGCCTTCGCAGGTAACATCGCACTCTAAGCATCCCGTCCGATTTTTGAGCATGGCGCAAAATGGAACGGTGTGTTACGGCTTCAATGGCGAGATTTATACCAAGTCTCCGACCGAAAGCGAAGGAAAAAAAGTAGCGATTGAAATTGTTACCGAAGACAAAAAGAATGCACAGAAATTCCAAGCAATAACGGCGGGCGCAAGCGATTTCGCCGTTTCACCGAATGGCAAAGAAGTTGCGTTTGTTGTTCGCGGCGAAGTATTTGTTTCGGCAGTGGAGTACGACATCACCAAGCGTATCACCACAACGCCAGAACAAGAACGCTCGGTGATTTTCAGTCCCGACGGGCGCTCGCTCTTGTACGCAGGAGAGCGGGGCGGCTCGTGGAATCTGTACCAGACAAGCATCGTGCGCTCAAAAGAAGACGAACCCTATTTCTACAAATCCACTGCGCTCAAAGAAGAAGCAATCTTGGTAACGGCGGACGAGGAATTTCAGCCGCTCTATTCGCCCGATGGCACGGAAGTGGCGTATTTACGTGAGCGTAACGCCCTCAACATTCTCAACCTCAAAACCAAGCAAGTACGGCAAGTGCTGGACAGCAGCAAAAATTATTCCTACGCCGATGGCGACGTAAGTTTTGACTGGTCGCCGGACGGCGCGTATTTGGTCTGCACAACGCTTGGAAAAGAGCAAAATATCGGCGAGGTCGTCTTAGTGGATGCGCAAGGCAAAAAAGCGCCTGTAAACCTGACACAAAGCGGTTACGACGACAACGCACCCAAATGGGCTGCCTCCGGTGCAATGATGATATGGTCATCCAGTAAAAATGGCTTCAAGTCGCATGGTTCGCAGGGTTGGCAGCAAGATGTATATGGAATGTTTTTTACGCAAGAGGCGTATGACCGCTTTAATCTCACCCGGGAAGAATTTGATGCCATGAAAACAAAAGAAGCAGCTGAGAAAAAAGCTGAAAAATCCGATGACAAAAGTGCTGACAAAGCTCTTGAGAAAAAAGATGATAAAGCCGCAAAACCAGCCAAGAAACCGCTCGAACTCGACCTTGCCAACATCGAAGACCGCACACTGCGGCTGACATTGCACTCCTCGAATTTAGCGGATTATGTCTTGTCGCCCGATGGTGAGCGGTTGTATTATCTGTGCGCCTTTGAGAAGGGTTTTGATTTATGGGTGCATAAACTCCGCGACAAAGAAACGAAGCTCTTGGCAAAGCTCGACGCGCAAGGCGGTGGCTCGCTTCAACAAGCAAGCGATGGGAAATTTGTGTTTGTACTAACGGGCGGCGCAGCAGGAGCAATCATCCGCATTGACACCGCAAATGGGCAGCAAAAGCGTATCACGCTTCGTGGTGAAAGTACGCTGAATGCTGCTGCTGAAAGGGAATATATGTTTGAGCATATCTGGCGGCAGACACTCAAAAAATTCTATCGCGTGGATATGCAGGGCGTGGATTGGGCTTGGTACAAGCGTGAGTATGCCAAATACGTTCCGCATATTTCCAACAACTGGGAGTTTTCTGAAATGATGAGCGAGCTTTTGGGTGAACTCAACGCTTCGCACACGGGCTGTAAACTCAATCCCAAGTTCGATGCGGAAAACAGCGACCAAACGGCTTCACTCGGTGCGTTCTACGACGAAAGTCACACCGGAAGTGGTCTAAAAATTGCGGAAATTCTTGATAGGTCGCCGCTTGACCGTGCGAATCTTCGTATCAAAGCGGGAATGGTGATTGAAAAAATTGACGGCGTTGCTATCACGCCGGAGCAAGACGCGGCGGCACTTCTGAACCGCAAAGCGGATAAACCAACGTTGCTTTCGCTCTTTGACCCCGCAGCAAACAAGCGCTGGGAAGAAGTAGTCAAACCAATTTCGCTGCCACAAGAAAATGAACTCCTCTACCAACGCTGGATACAAGCTCGTCGCGAGGCAACCGAGCGCCTCTCGAAAGGGCGCATCGGCTACGTGCATATTCGTTCCATGGGCGACGCGCAGTTTCGCCCATTTTATGCCGACGTGATGGGTCGTTACGCCGACAAAGACGCAATCATCGTGGACACGCGCTATAACGGCGGCGGCTGGCTGCACGAGGATTTGGTAACGCTTCTGAGCGGAAAACGCTATGCAACATTTTTACCACGAGGACAGAAAATCGGTTCTGACCCCGTAACGAAGTGGCAGCGTAAATCCATTGTGCTGATGAGCGAAGGGAATTATTCCAACGCGCACGGATTTCCGTACAGCTATCGGACGCTTGGGCTTGGTAAACTCGTCGGAACGCCCGTTGCAGGTACGGCAACGTCGGTGTGGTGGGAAACGCAGCAAGATAATGTGCTGGTTTTCGGTATTCCTGAAATCGGTAAGCACGATGTAACTGGAAAATATCTGGAAAACCAGCAACTGGAGCCGGATGTGCTTATTTACAATGACCCCGAAAGCGTTTCCCAAGGGCGCGATTTGCAACTGGAAAAAGCGATTGAGGTGTTATTGCAAGAGTTGAAATAATGTACAGACAGATCGGGTATTATCCCGTCGGACGGCTGAAGAGTTCGAGAACACTGCTGTCCGGCGGGGTAGTGCCAAGTTTTTTACAATTTTTCACGATAGGCAGTACCATAACTATGATTACCAATTTGCTATGCTCTTTTTTGCTCTTGTTTTCTTTCGTGGCTACCGCACAAAAACAGCAAATCTATAACCTTCCTCAACTCATGGAACAGGGGAAGCTCACGATTTTTAACCGAGATTGTAAAGTCGTGCAGGAAAATTCGACGAAGTTTCTTCGACTTCCCGATAAGGAAGGTGAGGGCTTGGTGTGGCTGCCTATCAAAGACTTTAAGAATGGCACCGTTACGGTAGAAATGAGAGGAAAAGACGTGTATCAACGAAGTTTTGTTGGTATCGCTTTTTATGGAGCAAATGACAGCACCTACGATGCGGTGTATTGCCGCCCTTTCAATTTTCAGGTGACCGATTCTGTTCGCCGAATCCACGCTATCCAATATATCTCGCAGCCCACATACCCTTGGAAGAGGCTTCGAGAAGAGCAAAATGGTGTGTTTGAAAATGACATTCGCAATGCGCCAAAGCCGACAGATTGGTTTACCATGAAGTTGGTTATTGCACAAGACACGATTAAGGCATTCATCAACAAGGCGGAGCAGCCCTCGTTGGTGGTGAAAAAGCTGCATAGTCGAGAAAAGGGTAAACTCGGAATTTTTGTTGCTGATAGAAGCGACGGTGATTTTAAGAGTGTTATTGTGGGCTTTGAAAAGTAAGATTCTCCATGACTTTTGTGGGAAAATTTTGTATGACAAGGTGATTATGTTTTCCAACTGACGGTAATCATTTATCACCATTTTTTTTCATATTGCTTTTTTGGGCAACTTCGCTCCTGAGGCTGCGTACATCGAACCTATTCAGACGTATTGTGTGAGAACTCACAGGAATTCACTCTTTTCTGTTCTTTACTTTTTTGCATTTATGGTCTATCGTTACGTTTTTCAACTTATTACTGCTGCTTCTTTCTTGAGCAGCAGTTGTATCGGCGAAATTTCCGCTCAGACACTACCCCAGCAATTTCGCTCTAAATTTGCGCCTTCGACTTCTGCAACCTTGACTATTGAAGAGTACGAACCCAAATCCATGCTTGTCGTGCCAGAACATCCTGTGAAGCGGTCAAAGTATCCTTTTATTGATGTCCACAACCACCAAAATGGTGGAATGTCCAAACAAGATCTTAGCAAACTCGTTGCGGAAATGGATAGTATCAATATGCGCGTAATGGTCAATCTGAGCGGGGAAAACGGGGAGCGTTTGAAACGAAGTGTAGAAAATATGCACGGAGGGAACCCCAAGCGTTTTATTACCTTTGCCAATGTTGATTTTTCCATTGACCGTATGGATGATCCGAATTTTGGTAAAAAAGCGGCGGCACAGTTGGAGAAAGATTATCATACCGTTTTGATAATAATTTCGTTATCTTGCAGAATAAAACCAACAATTTTTACAGTATTGATTCCTTGTATGTACCGTACCGACTACGTTTCTGCAATTACAGAAGATGCTGATACTCTTTTC
>JAAFHM010000050.1 GCA_013298375.1 Ignavibacteria bacterium
TTTTTACTCAATATGAGATTGGTGCAACTTCGACGGAAGAATTTTGCGAAGGCTTGCGGAAAGAATTGGGCTTGCACGGCAGCGATGAAGAGCTTTCGGCGGCGTGGAACGCTATGCTGCTCGGCGTGTATCCGGGTCGCAATGGTCTTGTTTGGCGATTAAAACAACGATATAGCCTTGCGCTTTTGAGCAACACCAATGCGCTTCATATCGAACACGTAAAGCCAGAGTGTCAAGAACTCTTTTCCTTTTTCGATACACTGTTTTTCTCGTACGAAATGGGCTTGCGCAAGCCGGATGCGGCTATTTTTCAGCGTGTTTTGGACACGATGAAGTATGTGCCATCAGAGACGCTTTTTATTGACGACTCGCATCAACATATTGAAACAGCACGAGCCTGTGGCTTGCGTACATTGTGGTTGCAGCATCCGGATAGCCTTGAACTTGTTGTCGATATGCTTGCGCCGAATAGCGCTGAAAAGGCATCGTGATATTGCGGGGTCATTCCGACCTTCAGGGCTTTCGCTGAGAGGAATTTCTCCTTAAAAAAGCGAAAGCCCTTGTAGCTTTCCCTTCAAAGTACACAATCATTATGATTCATGGGAATTTGCGCTCTGCAACTGTCGCATGGACTCGAACGAAAATGGTAAAATGTCATTCAGCGTTGCGGCAACAAAAATCTGAATAGCCAAAACGAGTAATGCCACATCTTCAAAGACTTTTTTCCAACCGACGATTTCACCGCCTCCTGTCTGCGAATAGCACCCACATTCAATGCTCAAACCACGTGCCATTGCGCTGCCGATAGCAATGAGAAACACAACCAGCATCGCTGCCACAAGCGCCGAACTTGCCCGAAGGCGAATACCGAATATCAGAAACACCCCCGTCAATACCTCTAACCAAGGCATGATAAGCGCCATGAGATTTAATGCGCCAAATGAAACAAGTTGATAATTGTTAATGGCTTTGGCAAAGGCATTGGGGTTGACGATTTTTTCAACACCGGCAATGACAAAAACAGAGCCGAGAACTACTCGTGCTGCAAGCACAATAACGGGATGGAATAAAACTGTTTGCATATATTTCCTTAAAAATTCAACAATAGTTGATATGTCAACTAATATACATCTTTTTTTGTGAAATCCTAATTTCCTGCTGTTGGCTATGCCAATGTCAATGATTATTAAAGCAACAAGCCTTTTGTTATCATATTTTTACACTTGAGTAATTGTCAATTTCTATGCTCTTGTTTTTAACGCCTCGTGGCTCAACAAAAGAAAAACAGCTCTTTTGCGCCGATGTGCGAAAAACTTGTCGGAAACAAGAACTTGTGTTAATTTACAGAAATTCTACAACTGTTTATCATGCCCATAAAGGCATAATTCTCGTACAAAGAGGTAGCGCAATGGCTAAAGAAAAAGAAGAACTGACAAAAGAAACAGGAAAGACTTCCAAAGCGGACAAAGGCGAAACAGTAAACCCTGCGGAAGCGCGAAAAAAGGCGCTTCAGGCGGCAATGGAGCAGATTGAAAAAGACCACGGTAAAGGCGCTATTATGCGCTTGAGCGATAAGGTTGTCGTGCCGATTGACTCTATCTCGACAGGATGTATCTCGCTGGATAATGCCATCGGCGTTGGCGGCGTACCACGTGGGCGCATTATTGAAATCTATGGACCGGAATCGTCAGGAAAAACCACGATTTGTTTGCATATTATCGCAGAAGCACAGAAAAATGGCGGTGTTGCGGCATTTATTGATACCGAACACGCGCTGGATATTCAATACGCACGGCGTTTGGGCGTGGATTTGAGTAATCTCTTGCTTGCGCAGCCTGAATTTGGAGAACAAGCATTGGAAATCGTTGAAACGCTCGTCCGTTCAAGCGCTATTGATGTAATTATTATTGACTCCGTTGCCGCGCTCACACCTCGCGTGGAAATTGAAGGCGACATGGGCGATGCTCAAATGGGTTCACACGCACGCTTGATGTCTCAAGCAATGCGCAAACTCAATGCAGCAATCGGCGCTTCAAAAACAACGGTTATGTTCACCAACCAACTTCGTTCCAAAATTGGCGTAATGTATGGCAATCCCGAAACAACGACGGGCGGCAACGCACTCAAGTTTTATGCGTCGGTGCGCATGGATATTCGCCGCAAAGATATGATTAAAGAAGGCGATCAAATTATCGGTAACCGAGTGCGTATCAAGGTTGTAAAAAACAAAGTCGCGCCGCCGTTCAAAGAAGTGGAGTTCGATATTCTCTACAATGAAGGCATTTCCAAATTGGGCGATATGATTGACCTTGCCCTTGAATACAAGATCATTGCCAAGAGTGGTTCGTGGTTCAGCTACCGCGATGAACGCGCTCAAGGGCGTGATTCGATGCGGGTTATTCTCAAAGAAAACGCGAAATTGCTTGCGCACTTGGAGCAGGATGTCAAAAAGAAATTAGCAGAAATTGCGGCTCAACCCGCAACATCATCCACTCCGGCACCCGTCGAGGCAGAAGTCGAAGCGCAATAGGATGTGAAGGAATCGCTCTGCGTAACCTTTTCTCCCCAATGCTGTTTCTCTCATTGAATTTTCTTTTCTCACTTTTCACAACTACCACTATGTTTGGTCTAGGAACTCCCGAAATCCTTGTGATTGCTTTTTTGGTTATTCTGCTTTTTGGCTATAATAAAATTCCTGAGTTAATGAAAGGTTTGGGTTCAGGTATCAAGGAATTTAAGAAAGCCGCTAGCGGCGATGAAGAAAAAGAGAAAAAACAAGCGTAAAAAAAACGCCTTTTTCTGCAATTTCATACTTCACTATTCATCACTTCTTCAACGACCATGTTTGATGTTGGCGGCGGCGAACTTATGCTTATCGTGATGGCAATTTTACTGCTCTTCGGACCAGAAAAATTGCCAGAACTGGCGCGTACCTTTGGCAAGGGAATGTCGCATTTGCGCAAGGCTCAGACGGAGTTTCAGCGCAATGTCAATGCAATGGCTGACGAAGTGGACGAGCTTGTCCAGAAACAGCCCAATGAAATCCTTGCTCCTCCTCAATCAGAGCAGATGCCTAAGTTTGAACGGAGTCTTGTTCCAAATTTTGATAACGAAAACGCTGCTGCAACGCCTTTTGAGGAGCATAGCCAGCATCCTGCGCAAGAGCCAATGACAACGCATTTGGAAGCAGGGTTGGGTGATGAAACATCCCTCGGCACCGCGTCAAAACTCGTTATTCGCCCCGCAGAGAATACTATCGCCCTTGATCCCAAATAAACCGATTTTGCCCCAATTCGTTCCATCCGTGTTCCAATTTTTTCTTGCATGAAATCTTACACCGCCTTTCGCACAGCCCGCATCGCCAATGAAACAACCTGTTCCGCCGCTTTGGAACAGTTTCTTTCGACTATTGACAATAAAAACACCGCCATTAACGCACTTTTGACCTTGAATATTGACGAAGCCCGTGCGCAAGCCGCAGAGAGCGATAAACGCTTTGCCGAAGGCTCTCCCCGCCCGCTTGAAGGTATGGTGATTGCAGTCAAAGACAATATTTCGACAAAAGGCTTGAAAACAACGTGTGCATCGAAAATTCTTGAAAATTTTGTCCCAATTTATGATGCTACCGTCATTCAACGCTTGAAGGATGCTGGTGCCGTGATAGTTGGTAAGGCAAATTTGGATGAATTTGCAATGGGTTCATCCAATGAAAATTCTGCCTTCGGTGCAGTGCGCAATCCCGTGAACACGGATTACGTCCCGGGCGGCTCATCCGGCGGCTCGGCGGCAGCAGTGGCGGCGGAAATGTGCCACACGGCGCTTGGCTCGGACACTGGCGGCTCAGTGCGCCTTCCGGCGGCGTTTTGCGGGGTAGTTGGTTTAAAACCTACCTACGGACGTGTTTCGCGGTATGGATTGGTTGCCTTTGGCTCATCACTCGACCAAATTGGGCAGTTCGGCGTAACGGTTGAGGATACGGCACTGCTCTACGATGCCGTCAATGGCTTCGATGAGCGCGATGCGACAAGTTCTCACCATCCACAGCAACATACGCTGACGGCGCTTAAAAAGCCGCTTCCTGCATCGTTTACCGTTGCCACCTTGCCTGATGACCAGCTTCAAGGCTGCGATGATGACGTGATGCGTGTCTATCGTGAAACGCTGGAACGCTTGAAATCGTTGGGTGCGAAGATTATTACGCACGAAATGAAGTATTTATCGGCAGTCATTCCCACGTATTATATCGTTGCAACCGCAGAAGCCTCATCAAATCTATCTCGCTATGATGGTGTACGCTATGGCTCCCGTAAAATCGGCGCTGATGGCGAGGTTGCTACGGAAACCCGCTCACAGGGCTTTGGTGCTGAAGTAAAGCGGCGCATTATGATTGGAAACTACGTGCTTTCATCGGGTTACTACGATGCTTATTACACAAAAGCACTGCAAGTACGCCGTCTGATTTACAATGATTACAAGGCGGTATTTGCCGATGCGGATGTATTCCTCACGCCCGCCGCACCAACGCCCGCTTTCAAAATCGGCGAAAAATCTGCTGACCCGCTTGCAATGTACCTTTTCGATATCTTTACGGTATCCGCCAATTTGGGCGGTGTTCCCGGCATTAGTGTTCCGGCAGGAACAAGCGCAAACGGCTTGCCGATTGGTATGCAGCTTCAGGCGAACCACTTTGAAGAAGAAAAACTGCTGAATATCGCTTATCACCTCGTTGGAGCGTGAATATTGTACTCTAGGAAAATATTTTGCCTGAAATGACGATAAACAGGAGTACAGACGAAGTTTACATCGTCTCATATTACGAACTTCCTTCGTACTCCTGTTCTTCTGAAAATTTTGTACTGCTATGCTTGGTCTCTATCTTCACATCCCTTTTTGCGAAAAAAAGTGCATCTACTGTGATTTCTACTCGCTTGAAACGACGACACTTATAGAAGATTTTGTCGAAACACTTCTCGTGGAAATTGATATCCGCGCGGCGTTGCTGCCCCAATCCAAATTGCATTTCGATACTCTCTTTTTGGGTGGCGGCACACCGTCACTGCTTTCTGCGCAACAGCTAGAGCGCATTATTACACGCTTGCAGAAGCATTTCACATTTTCGAGCGATGCGGAATGGACAATGGAATGTAATCCGGGAACGGTGACACGCGAATCGCTACGCCAATACAAGGCGCTTGGTATCAACCGCCTGAGTTTTGGGGTGCAGTCTTTTTTTGAAGAGGATTTGCAATTTTTAAGCCGTATTCACTCCAAAGATGAAGCCGTCAATGCGATTCAAATGAGTCGTGATGCGGGATTTGAGAATGTTAATCTTGATTTGATGTTTGCTTTGCCGAATCAATCACTCGCCCATTGGCAAAAAAATCTCGAAACCGCTGTGAGCCTTGAAACTGACCATATTTCCGCGTACAGCCTTATCTTTGAACCCGGAACGCCCCTCAATGCTATGCTTCAGCGCGGTGAAGTTCGAGCGCAAGACGAGGAGCGTGATGTGGAGATGTATGCGTGGGGTATTGATTTTTTGGCAGCGCGGGGCTATGAGCAGTATGAGGTATCGAATTTTGCAAAAAATGGAAAAATGTGCCGTCATAACAGCATTTACTGGCAAGGCGATGAGTACGTGAGTTTTGGACCATCGGCGCATGGCTATATTTCCAGCGAGTTTTCTCCGGGCGAGCAAGATTATATGCGGTATTGGAATGTCCGAAGTTTGCAGCGCTATACCGCAATGGTGCGCTCTGGCGTACTGCCCTTGACCAATAGCGAGCTTTTGAGCGAAAAAGAGCGGATGTTTGAGCGGGCATTTTTGGAATTACGAGCGCGAGGCATTCGCAAACACGAGTTTAAGCAGGATTTTGGGATTGATGTGGATATTGCTTTGCAAGCGCTTATTGCGGAGTTTACCAAAGACGGGCTTTTGCGTGATACAAGGGAACGCTTAATGCTCTCGCCGCGTGGTTATGCGGTTTGTGATGCGATTACGCTGGAAGCAATTACGCTGCTTGAGCGGTACTGCGGCATTGCATGGAAGCAATTGAGCGTTGATGATGAAACTATTCTGGAAGAACAGGAATTGGTGTAACTTTTTTGCCGTTTTGAAGGGGATAGACTCAGAAACTGCCCGCTCTACCGAGCATTTACTGGGCTTGACGGTTTTTTTTTTCTCTGCAAAGCATTTATTCCTTTCACGTCTTTTTGCCTAACGCCATGATTTTCGCATCTTTTCGTGATCTAAAAGTATGGTCGATCGCTGCTCTGGCGGCTCTGTTTCCGGCAATTATTCTGTTTGCGCAAGAATCGAATACGACATCGCCAAGCACGAAATATCAAGGACTTATCAAAGGAGTCCCCATCACCATGACCTTGCAGACAAAAGGCACAGCGATTATCGGCACGTATCAATATGTAAAAGTCGGCAAAGACCTCGAAGTACAAGGAACAATGAGTAGTAAAGACAGTATCGTCCTTAAAGAATTTGACGAAAAACAACGCCAAACAGGACTTTTCAAAGGGCGTACCTTTGGCGTAGGCTTTAGCACATCCGGCAAAGCAGATTCGATTGTTGGCGTGTGGTCTCGTCCCGATGGCTCAAAATCTGTGCCTTTCATACTGCGTACCGCTGGAACACTTGCCCCGCCGACAACGATTGACTTTTATAGCGGACGCTACAAACGCTCTGGCAAGAATAGCGCAGAAATAAACGTCCGCCGACTTGCCGATGGCACGCTAAAAGTCGAAGGCGAAGCCTATTGGATGGGCAATAATGACAACGTTCACACGGGCGATATGAGCGGTATTGTCAGCGTGAAAAATTTTCAAGCCGTTTATTCTGACAAAAATGTGCCTTGCAAATTTACCTTGACGTTTGGTTCGGACAATAACATCAGGAAAGCAAGCATCAACGTAAGTGGTGATGACGGCAACTGCGGCGGCATGAATGTTACCTTTAACGGCACGTACCAACGCACCAGCACAACGCCTGTTTTTCGTGTAGAAGAGAAGTGATATTCTCTGAAACGCTTATTTTTCAATATGTTCACGCACCTTTGACTTCGCAAGCCCCAAATGCCGCATTGCATCTTGCTTGCAGGGTTTGGACGGGCAAAGAACAATATCACAACAATTACCCCGCAGGATTGATACAATCTGGTGAATCAAGGTGTCAATCAATCGTTATTTTCGCTCTAATGAACAATACTCTTTCGCATCGCATTTTTTCTCGCATGACAAAGCCCATAGAGCGCTTTATTCATGCCGAAACCTCAAGCGGACTACTTCTCCTTATTTGTGGCGTGTTTGCTCTCGCACTCGCTAATTCTCCGCTTTTTGACGCATATCATCATTTTTGGGATACGCCTTTCCGTATCGGGCTGGGCAATTCAATAATGGCAAAATCGCTTCATCACTGGATAAACGACGGGTTGATGGTGATTTTTTTCTTTGTTGTCGGGTTGGAAATCAAGCGGGAACTGCTTGTTGGCGAACTTTCCACCGCAAAAAAGGCTGCATTGCCCGTCATTGCTGCTTTGGGCGGGATGGTTGCTCCGGCATTGCTCTACACGGTCTTCAATGCCGGAACGCCTGCCGAGCGCGGTTGGGGAATCCCGATGGCGACCGATATTGCCTTCGCACTTGGTGTGGTGGCGCTTATGGGCAATCGTGTACCATTCGCGCTCAAGGTATTTTTAGCGGCGTTAGCAATAGCGGATGATTTGGGAGCAGTCTTGGTGATTGCATTCTTTTACACTGCCGAAATTCAAGGAATGATGCTGCTTTGGGCGGCTGTGGTCTTTGCTATCGCGCTCGTCGGCAATGTCCTTGGTGTTAGAAGTGTATTGTTTTACTTGATTGTCGGCATAATTCTTTGGTTTTGTGTACTGGAATCGGGCATTCATGCTACGATTGCCGGTGTGCTGCTTGCCATAGCCATTCCCGCAAAACAGCGCATCAATGCTGACGATTTCACGGATAAAGCGAGAGGCTACATTGCCGAATTTGCCCGGCAGACCCGTGAAAGCAAAAGTACCTTAGCAAATGAGCAAGCACAAAGCGCCGTGCGAGATTTGGAGCGCTCGTGCGAACTCGTCCAAACGCCACTATCCCGCTTTGAGAATAACCTTCATTTGTGGGTAGCATTTTTGATTATGCCCGTTTTTGCTATTGCCAATGCTGGTGTACGTTTGGAGGGAAATCTTGGAGAGATTTTGCTGCACCCGACAACATTAGGCATCTTTGTGGGCTTGGTTGTTGGGAAGCCTCTTGGAATCACGCTTTTTTGTTGGTTGGCGTGTCGTCTGAAACTGGCGCACTTGCCGGAAGGAGTAACATGGTTTGATATTGCTGCCATTGGCGCACTTGCTGGAATCGGCTTTACGATGGCTCTTTTTGTGCAAGACTTGGCTTTTACTGACGCGCAGTTGGCAATGGAGGCTAAGGTTGGGATTTTTGCGGCATCATTAGTTGCGGGAGCGCTTGGTTATGGGCTTTTTGGGTTTCGTGGATGGCGGGCGCAACAAGCCTAAAAAGTGAATAATCACGTATGCAACCGAATGGAAATGCCCGCGTTGGCAATGTGAGCGCGGGTTTGCATCGGATTTTGGTCTTGAAAACAAAAAAATGTTCCTGCCGAGACCGCATCGGCTTTGCCTTTGAGGAAACCATCCACAAAATCCATCGCCACACCGCAGCCACCCGCCGCAATCACGGGAATAGAGACGCTTTCGGCAATTTTTGCTATCATTGCCACATCCAGCCCTTTGCGCGTACCGTCGCGGTCAATAGAGGTAAGCATGAGTTCGCCAGCGCCGAGTTCTTCGGCTTTTTGCGCCCATTCGAGTGGGTCGAGTACAGTTTGTTCTTTGCCGCAGCGCGTCCAAACGGCGTATTTGCCCGTTTCGTCTTGTTTGAAATCAATACTGACAACCACGCACTGCGCTCCAAAGCGCTCGGAGGCTTCAGTGATAAGCATGGGAGTTTCGATGGCGGAAGTATTGATAGCGACTTTATCAGCACCGTTTTCCAGCATGAGGCGAAAATCCTCGATAGATTTCACGCCGCCGCCAATGGTCATCGGCATAAAGATTTCCTCTGCTGCCTTGCGCATGATTTTTGCCATTGGTTTGCGGGAATTGGGCGTAGCGTCGAGGTCGAGGAAGATGAGTTCGTCGGCAGCTTGCGCTTGATAGATTTTTGCCTGCGAGACGGGGTCGCCGACTTCAACAACTTTGTCAAATTGTACCGTCGTGACAAGTACCATTTGTTCAGAGCCGAAGCGGCTTTGCTTCATCTGGAGTTTAGGAATTAAGCGGCGTTTGAGCATGGGGTGAGGTAAAGTTTATTCTCCAAGTTCATTGTATTTATCGCGTTTGCGAAGCAGTTTCCGAGCGGCTTTAGTGAGTTTCTTTTCGTTGGGAACGAAGGTATCAACTGCATCGGCGACAACACCAATCCCCCAACCGAATGCCGACCATAATGCCCACGTAAGCCGACCATCTTCTTGAGCAAGATTCAGTCCCAACAACACCGCGTTCACACCAAGATACCAGAGTAAATGGGATAACCACTGCCTTCTGCGTTTTTCGGTAATTTCTTCTTTTGCCTCGTCAAGCGCTCCATAGCGCAGTTCTTCATCAATGGCTCTTTCCAATTCCTGCTGGGTCAAACCAAGTTCTCGCCCGACTTCAACGAGTTGATCACGTGAAATGTTGCCGGATTGAGAGCGTTTGCTCAGAGCGCGTTGCAGAATGCGCTCCATTTCGTCATTCGAGTATTTTTCTGGGAGGTTCATAGATACTGGAGGTAAAAACAGTAAAATGAAAAATTTATGCAAATCCTGTCATCAGCTGCATAAAACCAAAAATTACGAAAAAAATACCAAGAGCAATTACCGTTCCAAGCAAGCATCCAGTGGGAATAGCCCAGAGCATACCAAGCCCCAAGCCATGATTGTACCGTATTGCAATGCCCATAAGCCAAAGTATGGCAAGAAGCACAGGCAAGCCGTACCACAACCACATAAGTGGGTCTAAATAACGCTCAAGAAACGGTCTGCCCATATTCGCTTCGTTGTCAATAATACCCAAGATTAAGCACCAAGCTACCGAAACGGGAATGGCGACGGCGTAAAACCATATCGGAACAGATGAAAGTATCGCAGCGAAGCGCTTTACAGGATATTGCTGTGCTATACTCATAGTAGAAATCAGGGTTTAAGCGTAAGAGATATTTCCACGTCGCTCAATTTCCTCAATAATTGCGGTAATCACGATCTGCTCTTCAATCAGAGTAAAAATGATTCTTATTTCACCATGACGAATACGAAATGTTTGCTCTGTATAGCCTTGAAGTCTTTTGACATCAACATTTTCTGTATGTCCGTTGAGAAGACGAATTGCTTTTTTGACGAGAATTTTGACCTTATCTTTGGATAAATGCGCTGAGTTTTTTGCCAGAAATTTTTCTGCCAATTTTGTGAAACGAAACTCCAAAGATTTCATAGCTCAAGCGAATCATATTCGACGAAAGCAATCTCTTTATCCTCGTCGCTTCTCGCCGCTAGTATTGCGTCAAGTTCGCGTTGCTCTTCTTCGCTAACATATTCAATCATCGGGCGAGAGCGGTCTTGATAGAGTGAACGCAAGAAATTAAGTGCATTTTCCGCAAGCTCGGCATTTGCTGCTTTGTCAAGAGTAATGAAAACCGTTGTGGTGTTTTCGGCTATGTTGATAGATGGGTGTGTCATCATGGATTCCATCGTAAAAAATTCTCTAAAATTCGTAAACCAAAATCTTGACTTTTTTCGGGATGAAACTGCGTGGCGACGATATTTGCTTTGCGTACTGACGACGTAACAGTTACGCCGTAATCACACGTGGCGGCGATGTCGTCGGAATTATCACACTTCAGATAATATGAGTGAACATAGTATAAATCGGGGTTTTGCGGCAGCCCTGCGGCGAGCGGCTCTCCGGCACGAAAATTAGTCGTATTCCACCCAATTTGCGGGACACGGAGTGTCGGGTCTTCCGGCTGAATTTTAACAACATCGCCCTCGAACCAGCCTAAACCCTCGTATTCACCGCCTTCGTAGCTGCGCCGAGCCATCATTTGCATTCCAACGCAAATTCCTAAAGTTGGCAGTTTTTTTTGAAAGACAAGCTCGTTGAGTGTTGGCACGAAGCCGCCATTGACAAGACCGCCGATGCAATCGCGGTACGCACCCACGCCCGGAAGTACGATGCGATCTGCTTCTGCAAGGTCTTCCGGCTTTTGGCAGATTTCCAAATCTGCACCCGCCATTTCGAGTGCGTTGCAAATCGAAAGGAGGTTGTTTACGCCTGTATCAACAAGATGAATGGTGGTCATAGTGTGTGTGATGGGTATCGTAAAAAACTACGCAGATTTGGTTCTTGATAGTGGTATTGGCGGAAATACGGCATCCTCAAGAACTCGTAGGCGATTTTCCATCTGCCCCAGAAGAGATTCCGTGTTGCTGATGCGCGTTTGCTGAGTGTTTATGCGCTCTTCAAACAAGTGCAATCGCTTCTCAATTCTATGCTGCCCAGCTTTGAGTTCGCTCACATCCTCTTTTAATGCAAGCACATCCCGCTCAATTACGTCGAGACGATGCTCTATCCTATCAAGGCGGTCTTCAACCGTGTCGAGGCGATGCTCTATCGTGTCGAGGCGATGCTCTATTTGACTAACTTTTTGCTCAATGACCATTAGTCTATCCGATACATTTTGAACGAAATGGGCAGTTTCCATTGAGAGTTGATACGCTGCTTCAACCTTGTCGTCTAAAAGCTGAAATCGCGCATTAACTTGTTCTTGAAACTTGATAAGAAATTGATACATGGAATCAACTTTTTCTTCCAGCGTCATGGTTTTACTCCAAAAAGATTGAGACAGTGAGGACTTATCGTTGCTGTGTGCGCTCTTTCCATCGTGAAATCTGCTTTTCTGCTTCCGCACGAGGCAAACCACCATCGCGTGACCACGCATCAAAATCGGCAAGTTTCTTGCCGGGAGTGATTTTGCTTGGGTCGTGCTGATAGGGCGAAACCTGATGCCCCAAGGCAACTTCCATAAACTCCGCTTCCGTCAAGCCGACAAATTCCAAGAATAAATCCAGCGACGGTGGACGTTTACCCTCAAACTCATTGATAACTTCTAGTGCATGATACCTGTCCATCAGACCATTGCGAATGTCAATAGAGGCAAGGTGCGTAGGGCGAGTATAACCGCGTTTAATGTATTTGATATAATCTCGAACACCTTGCATATAACATTCAATTTTTTCGTAATTATATTCCGGCGGCACATTTTCGACTTCATCACCCTGCCAACCAAGTTCATCCATGATGATTTTCGATTGCTTTTTAACGTCCCAAGGAATGTATGATCCCAAACACACGGAACGGTACTGCAAACGGCGCAACTCCTTAAGTGGCGGATACGAAAATGGCATTAAATCACGCTTGTCAACTTGCCCCTCCAAGCGGACATACATATCATCGGCATTAATACCAAGATTCACAAAGCGATTAAACCGTTTTTCATCAACTTCTTCCGGCTGGTCGTAGCTGTAATAATTGGTATATTCTGCCGAAGGCTCGCCCCAAAAAATCAAAGGAACGTTATAGCGAAGAGCAACCCACATTGGATACGAAAAAATACCCGTATGGCAATGCCAGCAAAAGTCGCCTTTTTCCAAAAATGATTGTAGCATCAATTTTTGGACGACTTTCCAATTCGGCGTGAATTGAAGAACATCGACACCTAATTTGCGCTGAACTTTCTTGGCATTTTCATTGATATTCGGGCGGTAAAAGCCATGGTCGAAACGCACCACCAATGGCTTCAAACCATACTCTTTCACAAGATAATGTAGCGTCCAAGTGCTGTCTTTGCCAAAACTACATGGCACGATACAATCGTAGTCATATTTGCCACGATACTGTTCAATAAGTGCGTCTAATTCAGGTTTTCGCGCCTCCCAATCAATCTTGTCTTGCTTGATTTCTTGACCACGGCAAATATTACAAACGCCTTCTTCGTCGAAGGTGATAGTTTCGTGGGTTTCGGGATGTACGCAGCGTGTACAACGCTGCAAGGATGTGTCTATCATGGGTTAGAAAAATGAAAGGTGAAAAAGTAATGACGTGGTTTAAACCTCAATAAAGAAGGTTGGTTTTTGAGAATGCTTACCGCTTCCTGGGTTAGCATATCAAGAGATGGTGCGTACCTCGCCGACAGGCGTGAAGATGATTTTTTGTTCTTTCTGGCGAAACTCAATATTGAACGCATCAAAAACATCTTTGCGACCAATAATCATATCGCTGATTTCAGCATTTTGACACCATGCAACAGAAGCAGCAATAGCGTATTTGTCAATAACAACAACAATTTTGCGCAGTAAATATTGTATCGAACCGCCTACACCTTGTGCTGTTAGCGCCTCTTCCTCTTCGCTACTCTTTAATCCCAAGTCTTCACCTGCTTTCTTGGAAATAAGCGAAATATCTGCGCCGGAATCAATGAGCATACGACAATTTGGCAACTCGCCGTGAGAGGATTTCAGCGTAACGTTGTACATCGGCGACCACATATCCTCACGCAAACTTCGCAAACGTAGCGTCATAATTCGTACATCGCGGATGTTGTGCGGAACACTAAAAAAACTGATGGTATTCAGTGTTTGCTCGTGCGATACGGCTTCACGCGCTGCGTTGAAACTGCCAGCAACGGCGATAATGCTGGTGTCGTCGCTAATGGCGATAACCTGACCTTCGTACAGTTCGGGCGAGTGCAAAATCGCTTGCAGCCAAGGCTGAGTCTTGGGTTGCATAACATATCTCCCATTACAAAATTTTTCGGAATACAGGCTTTGCAGCCTCACCGACAAGATAACGCTCAAAGCCGTCTTCTAAGCCTCGTTTGAAGAGGTCAAGAGACTCATCCATTGCAACAGCAAAAAAATCAACATCCTCGTTTGTGTGGCTGAAACACGGCACAAATGCGCCTTGGAACAGCACCCCGCGAGCAATCATTTCTTGCATCACCAATGTTCGCAAACCATTAGAAGCAGCACCATTCTTATCCTTGAACACCATAAGCGGCATCCAATTCGAGGGAATAATTTCTACCGCGTGTTGCAAACCGTGTTTCGCAATAACTTCACGATTTTTTGCGATAAATCGGTCGCCAATGGCGTGGTTGTGCGCGACGACGTTGTGCTTGATAAATTCGTCAATCGTTGCCAAACCCGCCGCAATCGCGTGAGTTTCGCCGCCATGCGTACTCGAAATGAGGAAGAGTTTTTCCGCACCTGTTTTGCGAATACCACCGAGTTCCATCACCTCTTTTTTACCCGTCAACGCACAGAAGGAAAAGCCATTGGCAATACCTTTGCCCCACGTGGTTAAATCCGGCTCAACGCCATATTTTACCAGTGTTCCGGGGAAGTGTGTTTTGAAGCCTGTAATCATTTCATCAATAATAAACAGCGCACCTTCGTTGTGTGCCAGCGCGATTGCCTCTTGCAAAAAGCGCTTTGGGGCTTCCTGTCCGTGCGCACAGCCGCAGCCGTTCCCGCAAGCGTTCCGCTCCGGCTCGGTGATGACCGCCGCGATTTGCCCCGGATATTGGGCAAAGAGTTCGCGGAGCGAGGTAATATCGCAGCCTTTGTACGTGACCGACAGCGACGAAAATTCTTCCGGCACACCCAGGTTACACGCCGTTTTGCCGATAAACCAATCATCAAACGAGTAAAACGGATGGTCGCCGGGGAAAGCAATCAACTTGCGCCCCGTGAAGCCTCGCGCCAATTTCACGGCTGCCGTCGTAACACTGGAGCCATTTTTGGCAAATTTTATCATATCGTGCTGTGGCACGAGCGCGAGAAATTTTTCTGCCATTTCGCCCTCAATTTGCGAAGGACGCTGGAAATTTACGCCGCGCAAAAGCTCCTCTCGAACCCGCTCTAGAACTGGTTCGTAGGCGTGTCCCAAACTGACTGATGTCAGTCCCATCGGGCAGTCGAGGTATTTGTTGCCGTCAATATCCCAGATATATGCGCCTTTGCCGTGCGAAATTGCCGTTGGAGAAAGCTGCGGGAACTGGTCGTCGCCACGTGAATAGGTATGCGCTCCGCCTGGAATAAGGTCGTGAATTTTCGCACGGTAGGCGTTGGATTTGCTGAAATTTGTGATACGTTCCATAGAAAGAATAAAGGACAAAAATGCAACGGTAGGCCCGCTTACAAGCGCGGCATATAGTCATGTTGCAAGGATGAAAAATAGCGTTCTTTTTTGGCGAAGCCGCTTGTATCGGCGGCTTCCAAGAGGTTTTTATCAGTGGTCAATAACTCTAATATCTCCTGCATGGTAAAACGGGGATTCTGTTCACGGATGTGATTCATTTCCAGTCGTTGAATGACGCGATTCAAAAAGGCATAATCTTCGGGCGTATCCAATGTCCATCGCATTTTGCTGAAATCTTGGTCATTGGCAACATTGGCTAGCGTAAAAAGTTTCGGATGATTCCGAATATAGAGTGTAACGTGTTC
>JAAFHM010000064.1 GCA_013298375.1 Ignavibacteria bacterium
TGGACGGCTTTTTTTGGATTTATGCCCTACGGTGCAGCTCCGGCGGCAATTCAACAACTTATGCCGAATCAAATGCGCGGGCAAGCCGGAGCGCTTTTTCTCTTTACCATCAACGTCATGGGCGGTGGCACGGGTCCCTTTATCGTCTCTTCGCTCACCGATTTTGTCTTTCGGAACGATGCGGCTTTGCGCTATTCTATCAGCCTTGTAGCACTTGGGAGCTTGTCGGGAGCGGTACTGCTCTACACGATTGGTCTCAAACACTTTCGGGCAAGTGTAGCGCGAGTCGGCACGGTCGCGTAGGCTACGCTGAGGCATCAGGGTCAAGCCCTAATGCGCGAAGTTTTTCCGACAGTGCGGCAAGTTTGGCTTCGGCGGTATCGGCACGGTGCTTTTCCTGCTCCGCACGGTGCTTTTCCTGCGCAGCGAGTTCTTTTCCTGTTGGAATCACATTGCCCATTTCATCGCACCAGCGCAGCCATGTTCCCTGCCAGCCCTCATACTCGCCCTCCCAGAGGCGTAGAGCCAAGCCAATCGATTCTAGCCAAAAGTCGTTCATCAATGAATACGCACCGTGGCGTAGTTCATAAAAGCGCACGAGGTCGCCATTCATTTCGCGTTTCAACTCACCAAAAGGGTCGAACACGATGTAGTACCATACGCCGGTGCGAGCGTAATCCTTGAATTTTTTGTCCAATTCTTTGCCCTTGCGATTGGAAACAATTTCAATGGCAACTTCAGGTGGCTTCCCAAATTCCCAGCAAAAGTAGGTTTTGCGGTTGCTGTTCTCCCAATCTGCGCGGGGTTGTACATCTAAACTCAAAAAAACATCCGGCACAACCGGCGGTTCGTATAAAGCGTAAAAAACACCCACATTGGCGGCAACAAAAAAAGGGCTTCCATTGCCGTTCCATGCAGTATTCAAACTCTCGGTGAGAAGGCGCTGTTGCTTCTCGGAAAAAATATTATCCACAGGCTCATCGTCCTCCGTGATGATGTTCTGCACATCGGGAAATAATTCTTTTGACAGGAGCGCTTCCATCGGTGTTCTCCGTAAAAAAATAAACAATGCGTTGAAATCGTAAAAATCGTGTTTAGGGAACTGGTCAGGTATATCCTTCCGACGGCTGAAGAGTGCTGGGACGCTGCCGCCCCGGAAGGTTTTCTCGGTGCTGATTTCACAATTATTTTTCCGGGTAATCCGTTCTACGCTTAGGAAAGCGTAGGACGGTAAAGCGTACCTGACCAATTACGTTTAGGGGATGCTTCTGAGCGCCGTTTTTCTCAGCACAATTTCCAAAAAGAGCAAGGCAGCAGCAGCAATAGCAAACGGGATAAATTCCTCGGAATAGCGCCGAAACTCGGTAACAAAGATTTTCGTTTTCTCCAGTTTGTCAATTTCCGTATAAACTTCTTGAAGTTTGGTGTTGCTCGTTGCGCGGAAATATTTACCATTCGTCATTTGGGCGATTTCCTTCATAACATCTTCATCAATTTGAACTTCCAAGTTCTGGTATTGAATCCCAAACGGTGTTTGTACTGGATAGGGCGCATAACCGTATGTACCAACCCCAATCGTGTAAACGCGGATGCCAAAGGTTTTGGCAATTTCCGCCGCCGTGAGCGGAGCCACCGAACCCGCATTGTTAATACCATCGGTGAGCAAAATCACCACTTTGCTTTTTGCTTGACTATCCTTGAGGCGGCTTACTGCCGTACTTAGCCCCAACCCAATAGCAGTGCCGTCCAGTACCATGCCGCTTTTGATAGCACCAAAAAGATTTTTCAGAACGCTGTGATCGGTTGTGAGCGGGCATTGCGTAAAGCTCTCACCGCTAAAGACGACAAGCCCGATGCGGTCATTCTGACGGGAATCAATAAACTCCACCGCGAGTTTTTTCGAGGCTTCGATACGATTGGGCTTAAAATCTTCTGCCAGCATCGAACCTGAAATATCCATCGCCAACACAATATCAATGCCTTCGGTTTCCACGTTTTGCGCACGTGCGCTGGATTGCGGACGAGCAATCGCCACAATCAAACACACAATCGCCAACAAACGCAGCACAAACGGCAAATGGCGCAAACGCTGACGCAACGAAGGCTTGATGCCCTCAAAGCCGCGTAAGGTCGAAAGGCGTATCTCGCCCTGTGCCGCGCCAACACGCCAATACCGATACACAAGCAATGGCACAATGAGCAGAAGCCAGAACAATTCAGGGTTCTTGAACGTAAACGGAAACGGATTCATGGCGGGGAAATGTTGAGTTTTGAGTGTTGAATGTTGAGTTCGGGAGCTAATGCCCCTGCGCTATTGCGCTTGGTCGCCGTAGGCAAATTCCTGATAGAGCGTGATAATTTCTGCTATCATCATCGCTGTTGCGCCCCAGAGTGGTGCGCTTTTGCCGACATTCCAGAACGGCACTTCGACTTCGCGCCCAAGCACCGTCCACAGTTTTTGGTCAATATTTGCCGGATTGAGCAAATCGGCGAGTGTTACCGAAAAGATTTCATCTACTTCACCAGCATTAGGACGGGTTACAGGCTTGCCTTCGTGAAAACCTGCCACCACATAAATCATGCTCCGCGAGACGGGAACATAAAGCGAAGATAATTCGCCCAAAACCCTTATATTTTCTCGCTTTAAGCCGACTTCTTCGCAGGTTTCGCGCAATGCTGTTTGTACGACGGTCTCGCCCGCATCGCTACGCCCGCCCGGGAAGCTGATTTGCCCGCTATGATTTTTGAGTTCGCTGCTGCGCACGGTCAGTAAGAGTTCCAGATGATCGGCACTGTGGGCGTGGTCTTGATTATTGAACAGCAACGCTAAGACAGCGCTTTGTTTGTAGGTATCAATGTCCTTTGGCTGCTCGTAAATTGTCTTGGCGAAAGGAGCCATGCGTTTTTGCCCGTCGTAGCCGGGAAGCGGCTCTTGGAGGCGTTTTTCGAGGAATGAGATAAATGCTGGTTGTGTCATGGAATTTTTCAAAAAGTTTTCTCACGTAAAATCACGATTGCCCATACCCAAATGACCGCAAATGCGCATTGCTATTGCGCCAATCCTCGCGGACTTTTACAAAAAGTTCCAGAAAAACTTTGCACTCAAGATACTGCTCAATCGCTTTCCGTGCAAGACTTCCTGTGTCTTTCAGTGCTGCGCCGCCTTTGCCGATAAGAATTTGCTTTTGCGTATCGCGCTCCACGACAATATCCGCCGAAATGTACCATTTTCCATGCTCACGCTCCTTAAATTCCACGACGCTCACTTCCGTCGAGTAAGGAATTTCCTCGCGGTAACGATCAAAAATCACCTCTCGAATAAGTTCGCTCACAAAAAAACGCTGTGGCTGCGTGGAAAGCATTTCTGCATCGTAATAAAATTCATGCTCCGGTATGAATTCTTTCAATTTCAAAACAAGATCGTCAACAAATTTGTTTTCCAGCGCCGAAATCGGTGCAACGTGCTTGACAAAGGGTAGTTTCATCAGCGCATCCATCACGGGCAGCGCCAGTTTTTTATCGTGCAGAGCATCCATTTTATTCAAGGCAACAATCACGGGCTTCTCGACGGTTTCTAAGCGCATTTGTAGCCGCATCATCAAGGTTTGGAGCGCCTTTTCACCGCGCTCTTCGTTCTTAGGTTTGAGTTGCTTTGCGGCTTGGGGATTTGGTTTTTTCAGTGCTTGATTTTTTGGGCGCGGCTTATCCACGAGCTTCTGCACATCCACCACAATCAGCACTGCATCAGCGCCTTCGACGGAACTTTTCACAAAGTCCAGCATAGAGCGGTGCAGTTCGTAGGTTGGCTTGGAAAGTACGCCCGGCGTGTCGAAAAAGACCATTTGCGTACCGCTTTCCTCCGTGCCTTCGGTGAAAATGCCGAGAACGCTGCGGCGTGTGGTTTGTGGCTTGGGCGAAACGATGGACAGTTTCGTCCCGAGCATGGCGTTCATCAGCGTTGATTTGCCGACGTTAGGTTCGCCGATGATAGCAACAAAGCCGGATTTGGGGGATTGGGTCATTCGATTAATAAAATTGGTTGGATGGTGCGATATGCTTGTTAAAGCTGATGCGGTATTTCGGTATGGTTATGAGATTCTCTGTTCCGATAAACATTAGCCTTTGATTATTTCCGATGACACCCTGAAATCTGAAGTTGAATACCGAATCGGGCTTTAAGATAGCTACGGTTGCTGTATTCAACTTTATTAGATGGAATTATTGTACTTGTAACTTGAATTCAAGACCTCTTTCTCACCCCGACAAATCAAAAAATAAGGTTGTGGGCAGAAAGAAGTCAAATAAAAACTCGAAAGTTGTCTCAACGTATGGACAACTCACAAGCAAAAATACCTTAACTTTTTACCGACCACAACCTTAGCAGATTATCTGAGAACAACAATAGGGGTCGTAAAAAAACACATTTTCGCAGACCGCTATCCTCGGCAGGATGTTTAGCAAAAAAGCATAATGCCCATCTGAATAACTATCTTATACCAAACAAAATACTTTGTCGTTCTATCTTCTCACATCGCCGATGCCATTTCGTGCGCCTCAACATTGGCAGTGCTTGATTCCATGCGGGCAATACGCTCTAAGCGCATTGAGGAACCACGATACTTCGGAACAAACAAACCGCCAATATAAACGCGGATAATGTAGGGCCAGAAACCACGCTCTTTCAAATCTGGTGAAATCAGGTGTTCAATTTTGGCGTGAAGTGCCGGAACCTCGCTCCAATGCGTATTTGCGCGGAGGTGGTGTGCGGTATGCAAGCCATTATTGAAGAGGCAAATATTGGTAAATTTGCTGACAAAATTGCGGGAGTGGTTGTATTCAGATTCCTCGTCCGCATGAACGTGCTGGATATAGTTAAAAATCAGCACCGAAAAGAGTGCTACTTGGTGGGGAATCAAAACAAACAAGATTGCTTTTTTCCAATCAAGAAGCAACGCTGCCAGTATCATCACGCCAAGTGCCGCATACTGCCCGATAGATTGATAGAATTTTGTGCGATTTCGTGTCCAAAGGTCGCGCAGATATTCCACAATCGGGTGTTGTTGAAAATAGCTGCTAATTGCCGGATAGCTCAAAAGCGTCATCAAATTATTCTTCTCGCTAAAGCGATAGGTAATGGTGTGGTCGCCTTCGCGGTTCGTGTAGTGGTGATGGTTGCGGTTGTGCGTTGGAATCCATGCAAAGACAGGAAAGCCGTAAAAAAGCGTAATCCAGTAATCCATCATCGTATTCATGGTTTGGTTCTTCCATGTTGGCAAATGATTGTGATTGTGTGCGATAACGGCAACGGTAATTGCTAAATACAGCGAGAGGATGTAAAGGACAGGGCTGAGAAACAGATTAAACGGCATATTCCACTGCACAAAAAGCAGCGCCGTTGTGACGGACAAAAAGATAAGCGTACGCAAATCAGCTTTGTATTTCAGCATAATAATAATAAAATATAAAAATGAGAATAATTGCTCTCTTACTCGTGTTTACTGCGACTCTTCCGTGTGGTGTTTTTTTTACGGAAGTATGATAACCGTCATCGAAACCAGAACGAGAACAATAGGTGATTTATTGCAAAATGTCGAGATATACATTTGGACACTTGTTGAGCAAAAATTGTGCATTCACAGCCCATTTTTTCGCAAAACAAGAATAAGGGAATTTATCGCACGACAACCAGTCGCGCCGATACCATATTTCCCTGCGCATCAGTCAAACGCACAGTGTATGCGCCTTGGACAAATGCGCTTGCGTCCAGCGTGAGCGTCTGCGCTCCGGCGGCAAGCCACGTGCGCTCTGCGCTCCAGACAACCGCCCCTTGTGCATCCACAACCGAACAAGCAACTTCTTTACTTTCGCTGAGTTCGTAGCGAATCGTTGCCGATTCACGCACGGGATTGGGTGAAATGGGCAGAAGTCTCATCCCCGCATTGACGTTGTGAGCGCCCTGCTCCTCACGGACGGAGGTAAACCCGCCCGGCAACAAGAAAAATCGCCCCGTGCTATCATTCACCGCCGCCAAAATACGCACCCCCGGACCACCCAGATTTTGTGCCGGATTCGCAAAGCCCGTTGCTGTGAGCAAAAGACGCTTGCCACCAAGGTTTTCCGACTGAAGGTTAAGGCTAAACGAGCCAAGAACGGTATTGCTACCGCTTGGTCGCATCGCAATCGTGTAGTTGCCTACAGGAAATGATATTGTGACGTATGACAGCCCGTAACTCAGAGGTCCAAGCGTTACGATAGGAGTTCCCGTTGCGTCGCGCACATCAAGCAGAATATCGGCTAAGTCCGTCACGGAATTGGCAACAAGTAAGCGCGTTTGATTACCCGCAACAGATGTCGCCGTGTCAGTTAATGTGCGCAATTGGAAGCGGATACTCCGCCCAGAGGGATTGCGGGCAAAGCGTGTTGTATCACCAACACCTTCCAGCAGCGTAAAATTTGCTCTTGGTGCAATGACATAATTAGCAACACGGATAATACTTGCTCCGGGAAGCGTCCCGCTTGTCACGGCGGTAATCAGAGCGTCCGTGGGGCGGTCCGTATTGCCCTGAAGTGGTAATTGCAATGTTCCCGCCGACAATGACGTGCGGACGGTCGTAGCCGAGCGGAATGGGAGATTCGTGCTGATAGGGAAGAACTGCGCTCCGCCAAAGGGCATGGTATTGAGCCAAAAAGCAATCGGACTAAGTGTCGGGTCAGCAGAAGCGTGTATGGCTTGCAAGCTAATTGCCGGGAGTGCGCTTCCGGCAGGTGGCGGCGGCGCTGTTCTTAGGACGAAGGCTTGCGCTTGTATCTCTGTATTCGGTACGGTGACAAAGCCCAAAGCAGGACCATTGCGGTTAGCGGCAGGGTTGAGAAATCCCGTCGCTGCCAAAACGATGCGCTGCCCGTCATAGCCTAACGTCCGAAATGGCACACTATATGAGCCTAAAAGCGCCTTTGTCGAACTTTGATAAACGTCAAGGGTGTAATTTCCATTGGGAATATTATAGGCAAATGCTTGGTCAAACGACGCATTCTGGGCAATAATATCACCCGTTTCTCTGACGACGACATCAATTTCGGGAGCATCGGTGACGGCATGATAAAAAACAATGCGTGTGGAAGTGCTGGCGGGCTGCACTGTATCCACAAGTGGGCTGGGATTAAGGCGTATATCTCTACCATTCGGATTCTGGGCAAAACCGGTTGGGTCAATTACGCCGCGAATCAAACTAATATTTGCCCCTCGGCGCAAACGCAGACCGATAAACCGACCACCTTGAATCGTTGGTGTTGCGGTGGTATTGCTCACAGGCGTAAGGTTTGCTGAAAGTAAAGAATCTATAAACAGCGAGGCAGGAATTTGCATACCTGGCAAAAGGGGATTCGCAACCCCAGTAATAGCGGGTGTGGCTTCACGAAACGAAACCGACGGGGCAGCACGGAAAAACTGCACACTACCAAAGACCGGAACACCGCCCCAGACCGAAATCGGGCTAACGGCGGGGTCTGCTGCAAGATGGAGGAATTGTAATGATGTTGTAATGCTCGTTTGCGCAACAGCGCTCCTGCTCAGAATTGTCAGAATACCGAGTGCAAGCATGATTGCAGGAAAGCGAAAGAAACGTTTCATATTTTCGTAACTCCTTGTCGCTGAAAAATGGGTAAGATGATAATGTTTAGTCGGTTAATCCCATAAAACCTGTATCGGATAGAACGGAAACTTAGAATCGCACGAAATAACGGGGAGCGTTCTTTGAATTGCCTGAGCAATAATAATTCTATCGAAAGGGTCTTTGTGAAGTTTGCCGTGAATGGTTAGAAACGGCATCAATGCTTGGACATGAGTGTCTTCAATGGACAAATCTATCAACTGAATTTCGTGTTTAACAATTTCTTCACGTATCGCTTCTTGAAACGGTTTCGCAAACGTGATTTTCTGTTGTGCCGCTTGAATACTCATTTCCCAGATACTCACGATACTGAGGCAGAGATTGTTTTTAGCGTTTTCAATAAGATTTTGTGCGGTCTTCGGTATATCGTGAGGTGTATTGATTAAGAAATCAAATGCAATCGTATCAAGCAAAATATTAGTCATTCAAATCCTCGTCCCAGCGATGAGGGTCAAGATATACTACATTACGCCTCCCTAGCCCCATTAACCGCTTTTGTCCTTCGGGTATTGCGAGGTCGGCATCATGTTTCCGTGCAAGTTCCGATGCGTATTGAACAGCTTCTTCTTTGTATTTGAAATGGCGAATAGCATGAACACTACCTTCTTTGCGAACATCCCAGCCATTATCGGGGATATAGCGAAGATAATACAAATCACGATTTTGAGATATATTTTGCATGGTATTCACCTCAAGTAAGTGGTAAGTGCAACACAATATACGAAATCTCGCTCTTCAAACGCAGGATTAAATTGCCCCAACCTCCTAAAATCACACCCTTTCAACCCCTCGTAAAACCAGCAATTACCCTAAGGCGCAAACATTTGGAGAAACGGCTGCCATAGTGAAAAATCTTTGATGCCAGCACGGTTTTTTGTAGTTTTTGCCAAACTGCACTTTGGACAACATTATCCTACTATGGCTGCTCACATTATCACTCGCCCTCGCATCGCCCTCATCGGGACGGGGCATCTCGGCGCAATTCACGCACGGCTTTGGCTTCAACAGCCATTGGCGGAGTTGTCCTGCATTTACGACACCGACACCGAACGCGCTCAAAATCTTGTTACCACACTTGCCAAGGACATTCCTGCTGCCGCAAACCTGCGCGTAGCAACAACGCTTGCCGAAGCACTTGCCGAAGCTGATGCCGTGACGATTGCCACACCAACTTCGACGCATTTTGCCATAGCGCATGAATGCTTGCTTGCGGGCAAACACTGTTTTATTGAAAAACCTATTACGGGAACGCTGCTTGAGGCAGAGCGACTTGCAGAGGAGGCGCAGCCCCGCGACCTCATTATTCACGTCGGACACGTCGAGCGCTTTAATTCTGCGCTCACGGGCATTACGCCGGAACGTTTGCACCCGCTTTTTATCGAAGCGCACCGTTTGGCGCAGTTCAAACCTCGTGCAACGGATGTTTCGGTGATTTTGGATTTGATGATTCACGATATTGACATTGCACTCTGGCTGGTGCGGTCGCCTGTGGTGGAGGTTCACGCTAACGGCGTGGCGGTGCTGACCGAAACGCCCGATATTGCCAATGCTCGCCTTCGCTTTGAGAATGGCTGTGTCGCAAATCTGACGGCATCACGGATTTCTGCCAAAGCAATGCGAAAAATGCGTATTTTCCAGCGCGATGCATATTTGTCCATTGATTTTGCCGAAAATAGCCTTGAGACGTTTCACATCACCGACGATGAAACATTGCCGGAAACATTGGTAGAGCAAGGCTCTGAAGTCGTTCCCGCGCTTATGCTTGGCAATATTGATGCCGGAGAACACCGCAAACGCTCCATCTGGTACGAGCAGCCAAGCCTCCGCAAAGGAAACGCCATTAGCGAAGAGCAGCGCGTCTTTGCCGAAGCAATCTGCACGGGGACGCGGCATCATTCCCGCGCAACAACCGCAGATGAAGCAATAGACGCAATGCGCATTGCAGAGATTATCACCGAACAAATGCAGAAGCAATCACATTTATGAACACTCCCCAACGCCCATCGCTGTTTGACCGCTTTTTGAGCGCCCTTTTCACGCGCCCCGCCAATGATTCCTCGCCTGCGGGCAAAGGCTATCGAGAGCGGTTTGTGGCGCTGCGCAATCTTCCGCGTTTTTTCGGCTTAATTTGGAAGGTCAGCCCCGCGATGATGCTTACGACCTCGCTTTTGCGTATTGTCAGAGCATCGGTGCCAGTGTTGGCGCTGTATGTGGGCAAATTGATTGTTGATGAAGTCGTTCTGCTCACGCGGACACCGAATCCAAGTTCTACGCATCTTTGGGAATTAGTAGGGTTGGAATTTGGTATTGCTGTTGCTTCAGACCTCTTGAACCGCGCTATTGCTCTTCTGGACAGCCTTTTGGGGGATTTATTCACCAATGCCACGTCGGTTGACCTGATGCACCATGCCGCCACGCTTGATTTGGAGATGTTCGAGGACTCGACCTTTTATGACAAATTAGAGAAAGCCCGTCGCCAGACCACATCGCGCATTTCGCTGATGACTCAGAGCCTCGCCCAAGCGCAGGATGCTGTTTCGATGCTGGTTTTAGCTGCTGGATTGCTGGTGTTTTCGCCTTGGCTCTTGGCGTTGCTTTTGCTGACGGTCATTCCCGCATTTATCGCCGAAACGCGCTTTAATCAAAAAAGCTATTCCTTGATGAATTCGTGGACACCAAAACGCCGCGAACTCGACTACCTCCGCTATATCGGCGCAAGCGACGAAACGGCAAAAGAAATCAAAATTTTCGGACTCGCCGGATACCTCGCAGACCGCTATAAAACGATTGCCGACAGCTATTATCTGGAAAATCGTTCGCTCGTGGTGCGGCGTGCATTTTGGGGTGGAATTTTGGCAATGCTTGGCACGGCGGGGTATTATGCCGCGTATTTGTTCATTATTGCCCAAACCCTTGTCGGAGCGCTATCTCTGGGCGATATGACGTTTTTAGCGGGGTCGTTTCGGAGTATGCGCGGAACGCTAGAGGGCGTACTTGGGCGCTTTGCGAGTATTGCCGAAGGTGCATTGTATCTGCAAGATTTGTTCGATTTTTTTGCCCTCAAACCCCGCATTGCTCCTTCATTGCAACCCGCAGAAGTTGCAAAAATTCCCGCGTTGCCGCGTCCTATCATACAAGGTTTTGTCTTTGAAAATGTTGGATTTAAGTATGTCAACGCCGAGCGCTGGGCATTGCGCAATGTCTCGTTTGAACTGCGAGCCGGAGAAAAGCTGGCATTGGTTGGCGAAAACGGTGCGGGGAAAACGACGCTGGTAAAACTCCTTGCGCGGCTCTATGACCCAACCGAAGGGCGTATTTTGCTGGATGGGCGGGATTTGCGCGAGTACGATGTGAATGAATTGCGCTCAGAAATTGGGGTGATTTTTCAAGATTTTATTCGTTACCAGATGCAAGCGGTTATCAATATCACCGTCGGGCGCATCGAAGACCGCGACAATACGAAGCGCATAGACCACGCAGCCGCACAAAGCCTTGCAGACAGCGTGATTAAGCGTCTGCCGGATGGGTACAACCAAATGGTCGGACGGTATTTTCAAAAAGGTGTGGACTTATCGGGCGGCGAGTGGCAGAAATTGGGCTTGGCACGAGCATATATGCGAGATGCACAGGTACTCATTTTGGACGAACCCACCGCCGCGCTGGATGCCCGCGCCGAACATGAAGTGTTTCAGCGCTTCGCCGGACTGACTGCCGGAAAGACGGCAGTGCTTATTTCACACCGCTTCTCAACAGTACGCATGGCTGATAGAATCTTGGTTTTAGAAGGTGGCACACCGATTGAAATTGGCTCTCACACGGAACTTCTTGCGGCGGAAGGGCGCTATGCAGAGTTGTTTCGCTTGCAGCAGAGGGGATATATGTGAGCGCAAAAACCCTCAGGAAATTTTCTGGGAGGTTGAGTTTTTTAGCAACAGCACTCTGCGTCGCCTTCATCCCCAAGAAATGTTGGATGAAGAGCAGTACAGTGTTTCTTATTCGGCACGAAGCAAGCAATGAACGACCATTCGCAACAATATTCTCCCTCTTGGCTACGCTGGTTAGCATTGCTGCTTGCGTTAAATGGTTTTGCTGTTATCTACACGTTGATTCTTGGATGGGAACACAGTTTTTTTGCTCATCAAGGCATATTTCCTTGGTTTGATGTATTGTTGATTCATCTCGTGCGGTGGAATAGCTGGATTGTCTTTGTGCCATTAGTTGTGCGGCTTGCCAAAAATTATCGCTTGGAAGCCCGTCAAATCTCCTTCCGTGCGATTACCGTCCATTGTTTTGCCAGCGCCTTCGTTCCGATTGTACACTTCGTTTTTATGCGCAATATCGCTTATCTGCTTGGTCATTCGGAAACGATTCAAAATTTTCACACTCATACGCTATGGTGGATGATACTCCGTTTCCTAGCGACGTTATCGGGATTTTTTCTTTCCTTTGGTTTTTATTGGTTGATTGTTGCGGGTGTTTATGCCCGGGGAGTGTCGCGTCGTTACCGCGAGCAGGAATTACGCGCCTCTCGGCTTGAAGCGCAGCTTTCCAATGCGCGATTGGACGCTCTGAAAGCACAACTCCATCCGCACTTTTTGTTTAATACGCTTAATTCTATTTCGACGCTGCTCTACAAAGATGTCGAACTTGCCGACACAATGATTGCGCGACTTGGCGACTTTCTCCGTATGACCTTGCACAATGGGAATACGCCATTTGTCACGCTTGGTGAGGAATTTGAGTTTGTACGCTGTTATTTGGAAATCGAAACACTCCGCTTTCAAGACCGCATTAGTGCTGAGTTTGCAATTCCGCCAGACCTATTGGATGCCGCCGTGCCAAATATGCTTTTGCAACCGCTTGTGGAGAACGCCGTTCAGCATGGTTTTTCGGCGGAACACCTTGAACACGGCGTAATTACAGTGCGAGCGTGGCAAGATGATCGTCATTCGCTGACGATCGAAGTGCGCGATACTGGCATTGGTTTTGATGGCTTTGAGTTTCAGGAAGGAATTGGCTTAGGCAATACTCGTGCGCGTATTGAACAGTTGTACGGCACAGAGGGGCATTTTAGCGTCAAAAGCTACTCTAACAGTACCCTCAATGGTGGGACACAAATCCGCATCACGATTCCTCTTCAGCGCATGAATACGGACGTTGAAAAGATCTACTCGGCAGTCACTACATCAAGGAAATATGCGGTGCCGACACGATAACGCTGCTCGAACTCCCGTAGTTACCTGCGTGTTCTTTCAAACGAGTATTGAAGCGTTAGGCGCTGCTGCTCAACTGCCTCACTCGTGGCACGGGGACTGCTTTCATTAGGTACGGTCAGTATAGCCATGCTGTTTTCCAAAAATGATTGTGGGGTGAGTACGGCGAAGATATACGGAATTTTTCTGAGCGATAAAACAGCGTAAGAGCTTGCTTTTGAGCGGAAAAATTCTATCTTGAGGGTTTGATATTCCTTCTTCTTCCATTTCGCTGCCGTGATATGAATACTTCTTCTGCTTTTTTGACTGCAAACCGCTTTGTTCCTTGCTTTGTGAGGGTCATGCTCGGATTCGCGGTGATTGCTTTTCTTCTTTGTGATAACGCCTCGGAGATGCGGGCGCAGAGTGGTGGTGCGGCGTGGCGGCAGATATTGCCCGATAGCCTTCCCATGCAAATCTTGCGTATTAGCGCAAACGATAGTGCCGTCTTTGTGTTAGGGCGACTAGCAGTTTATCGCGTTGAAAATAATCGCCTTGTGCCTTTTACCTTGCCCAATCAACAATATCCAACACTGTACGCAACTCGCTCTTTCCATTTTGCCATTGTTGACAGTATGCTTTGGCGTTCTCGTAACGGACGCGAATGGTTGCAAGTGAGTACATTACCTTCCTCAATTTCTTTTTTGAATATTGTGGCTTCAGAAAACGAGAGATTCCATTACGCCACAACCAGAAATGGTATTTATCGCTCCGGCGATAGCGGTCGCACGTGGCAATCTGCGTGGCTTCAAGGAGTACAGACATGGGATATGGGAATTATTGCTGATACAATCTACGCTGGTGGAGGATGCGGATCCATGCAACGGTCTATAGATGGAGGAAAAACTTGGAGCGTAGAGCAGTTTCCTCCTCTTGGAAGTGAGATATACTGTTCTCGTAAAATTGAATCATTCCAGAATGGGATATACGTTCTCTTATCTTCATTGCCTCCGAGTAGCCATCTTTACCGCTACGACGGAACAGCGACCAGTTCGTCCCGAAAAAATCCTATTGATTACACAAGTAGATACTGGGACTTAACTACAGCATTTACAACTCGCAAAGGCGAGATACTGAGTGTTGTTGTAAATTTTTATGAGCAAAAACAAGCGGTATTGCGCTCAACGGACGGGCAAAAATGGGACTCATTGACAACAAATGGTCTCGCCAACATGGGCTATTTTGGTAGCATTGCTGCGAATAGCCAATCAATCTTTATTACAACAAACAACGGACGCTCTCTCTACGTCCTTGATGCCCCCGCAACTAGCGTTTCCGTCCGCGAAGAAACCGCCTTCTCCCCCGAATGGCGCATCAATCCTCAGCCCGCAGGCAACACACTCACGCTTAATTTCACGCTTCCCGCGCCAGCGCACGTACGCTGCACCCTGCACACCGTCTTGGGGCAGGAGATCGCCACACTTGCCGATAACGCCTACGCTTCGGGGCAGCACGACATCACCGCCACCATGCCCAACATGGCTTCGGGGT
>JAAFHM010000307.1 GCA_013298375.1 Ignavibacteria bacterium
GAAAACCATTCCAAAGGCTTGGAAAAATACCGACTTTCAATTTGCGTATTCTCAAAAACGGGCATAAGCCGCTCCAAACCTTTGTACTCGCCCTCGAACAGGTGTTGTACCAATGTGCGAACATCGCTTTGCATGACTTTGTATGGTGGAAGTGCCGTAGCAATGCCGCTAATTGAAGTATTTGCCATAATGGGGGAAAAAGGTGATAGAATCAGGTTGTTGGCGTGGTGTGCATCCACGTGCCAAAAAGATACACAAGCCCGATAAAGAGAGAAACAAGCGAAAATACGAGGTCTTTCGGCGCTAAATGTTCGCCGCTTTGTCCCATTGCCAGCATACCAATTTGCGCGAACAGCCCCAAACCACGCAGCGTATAAATCCCGCCAATAAGCCACAAAGCAGGTTTGAGCAGAGGAAGTGATTGTATCCAACCAGCACCCGACAACGCATAAATACCGAACAGCGTAAGAAACGCCGTTACGCCAAGTGTGATAATGGTCGGCATGATTGACCCCGCCAGCGCACCATCTACCATTTCCTGTCCGGCATCAAAGTAGCGATATGCCTCAGCGCCAACAAAGATCATTACAATGTGCATCACGGCAATAATGAGGCTGCATACAGCGCCTGTGGTTAAAAGGAGTTTTGCATTCATGGGTTTTTGAGGAACAATAGTTTGGTTTTTTTTCAAAAAGCTAGATTTTATGAAATGTTCACGTCCAACGCTCTTTGTAGGACAGAACGAGTTTAAGCTTCTTGCAACGCAGGGGCAGGTATCAACGAAATCCAATAGCCTGTTCCAAGCAAAATATCTGCCGTCAATTCACCAGCATAATTCATCAATTCGACTTCCTCATCGTCGCTCAAGGGGGCATCAATGTACACCCACAAATGCTCCTTATCATCAGGGTTTACGCCAATTCCTTGACGAGTGATTGTGGGGAACCGCTCGTGGACTTGTTGAAAGAGTTGATCCATCAACTCCTCTTGCTTGTGATTAATATTCAGTATCGTCATGCCGACAACTCCTGTTCAACGGAAAAAAGTTTGTTGTGAAACTTCGTTCGTAATTATTCAGGTATTCTCCCGTCGGGCGGCTTCTTCGCCGTCCGGCGGGTTCTTTGAGCGCTTCCATTGATTGCAAAACCCGCCGGACGGCAGCGTATCTGCACTCCTCAGCCGCCCGACGGGGTAACGCCTGAGTTTTACACATACTTTTCTTGCAACGCTTATTTGCAACGACAATGAGAAATTACGCCGCATCATCGGCTTCAGGTGTTTCGCAGGTATTGCGAAATGCGATTTGGGAGAGGCGTTTGCGTTGGTTGCTTGTCCAGTCAATGCGCGGTCTGTCGCGCTTCTCCGGCAAATATCCTAGACGATAAACCGCCATCAGTTCCATATCATCGGGAACTTTGAACAGCGTTTTGAGTTCCTGCCATGCTTCGGGAATTTCCATCGGAGTCGAGACAAACTGAATGCCCATGCCGAGTTCGCCTGTTGTAAGCCAAACGTTTTCAATCGCCATGCCCAAGGATAAAACGCAGTAAAAACCAGAAAGTTCACCCGGAATATATTCGTCTTTCTTGAGAAGCGTCGCCAGCAGTAGTGGGCTTGCGCCAACAAGTTTACTATTGTCCGAACCCAGTAATTTCGGGACTCCCAAGCTACGCATCACTTTGAGCGCGGTGTCGGTAAAAATTTGTTTGACAAAAGGGCGGAGTGGTGCGGGAAGTTGGTCAATCAAGATGCCGTCGCGCCGTTCATCCATTTCTTTTTCATCGAAGCGAAAATATTTTTTGTAGCGCGAAAAAAAACGACCACCGTCAATAAGTTGCGTCATGGTTTCTCCGGCAATTTCCGAAACGCGAGCGCGAATTGCGGGGTCGTCCACGAGCAAAAAACGCCACGGCTGCGAATTAAAATGGCTTGGTGCGCGTCCTGCGGCTTCGATTAAGGTGTGTTGGTCTTTGAGGGAAACGGGGTCGGGTTTGAAGTAACCGTTGGTGGTGCGTCGTGTGCGAATTGCGTCCAGAAGTTCCATTGGAAGGATGATAGTGAAGAGTTGCGCTGATGAATTGCGCGAAAATATATCCATTTTTTGAACAATAGCCTACAAATAACATCCACAAACGCAGGGTAAATACTTGTCTCCGTATTTTTTGTACAACTATTGTCAACCATTTTCCCCAGCGTATCGGTCTTATTCTTTGAAACCCAAAATTGTGTTTTGCTCATTATTTTTCATGGAGAATATTATGTTGACCAAACCATCATTTCGCCTCTTTGCGGCGCTGACAGCCGCATTATTCCTTGCCGGAGCCGCCTATCTCTGGGCAAATGTATCTCTGGCAACGGGAACAATTCAAGGCGTTGTCCTCAGCGCAAGTGATTCCAAGCCACTTCCCGGCGCAACCGTCAGTGTGGGCAAGCGCGGGACAACCAAAACCGATGCCAAAGGCGCATATACACTGAAGTCATTGCCGCTTGGCACATACGCGGTGCGTGTTAGTGCGGCTGGTTTCAAAAACGTCACTATTGAGGATGTTCAGGTTATGGCGGATTCTGTGCAGACCGCCAATGCTTGGATGTATCCGAGTAGCGAGGAAGAAATTCATGCCATTGAGCCAAAAGAAAAGCAGGGCGCAACTCTTGACGATATTTCATCCGCAGCCCGCCCACAAACAAGCGTCAGTGAAAGTGTTGACATAAATGGTTTTGATAAAAATGGTTTTGATAAAAACGGTTTTAACGGAAATGCTGCGCCCGTAGGAGGCTCAAGGGCTGCAAAAGATATGGGGCTGCTCAAAAGCATGAAAATGTCCACCGTGCCGCAGGGATACGCCCCGCAACAGGAAGTTTTTCGTGACGAAAGCGGCATGAATACGGAAGATTACGCTCACCACAACGACAATGAATTTGCCGCCGTTAGCCAGAACCCGCTTTCTACCTTCTCCGTTGATGTTGACAATGCCTCGTACAGCAATATGCGCCGCTTTATTACGATGCAACAACTTCCGCCCAAGGATGCGGTGCGTAGCGAAGAATTTATCAATTATTTCCGCTATGATTACCCTCAACCACGAGGCACAGAGCCGTTTTCCATCAACACCGAAATTTCGCAATGCCCTTGGAACACGGCGCATAAACTTGTTCATGTTGGGCTGCAAGGCAGAGATATTCCGCTTGCACAGCTTCCGCCGTCCAATTTGGTGTTTTTGATTGACGTATCCGGTTCAATGGATTCGCCCGAAAAATTGCCATTACTGAAAGAAGCATTTACGATGCTGGCGAAGCAACTGCGCCCACAAGACCGCGTATCTATTGCGGTCTATGCCGGAAGTGCAGGTGTGGTGCTGCCTTCGACGGACGGTAACGATAAAGCAACCATTATTGCGGCGCTGGATAAATTGAGTGCGGGTGGCTCTACTTCTGGCGGCGAAGGCATCAAGTTGGCGTATAATCTCGCTCGGCAGCATTTTATCAAAGGTGGAAACAATCGTGTTATTCTCGCCACCGATGGCGATTTTAATGTAGGCGTGAGCAGCGAGGGTGATTTGGTGCGGTTGATTGAAAAAGAGCGCGAATCGGGCGTATTTCTGACGGTTCTGGGCTTTGGAATGGGAAATTACAAAGATGCTAAAATGGAAAAACTCGCCGATAAAGGCAACGGCAATTATGCGTATATTGACAACCAACGCGAGGCACAGCGCGTCTTGGTTGGGCAGATGAGCGGAACGCTCTACACGATTGCGAAAGATGTGAAAATTCAAGTAGAGTTCAACCCCGCAGTAGTACAGGCGTACAGGCTCATCGGCTATGAAAATCGAATCTTGGCAAAAGAAGATTTCAACAACGACGCAAAAGATGCCGGAGAAATCGGGGCGGGGCATACGGTGACAGCACTCTACGAGGTTGTTCCTGTAGGCATTGTATGGCAGAATCCCAGTGGCAATGCGGGTGTTGATCCCTTGAAATACCAAACCTTGCAAGACAACAAGCGCCCAAACGCCAGCACCAGCGAGATGCTGACGGTAAAAGTTCGCTACAAAGAGCCTACTGGTGCGGTCTCGAAACTTTTGGAGCGCCCATTGCCGAATATTGATATGCCGTTGCAATCTGCATCGAATAATTTCAAATTTTCAGCAGCCGTCGCCGAATTTGCGATGATTCTGCGAGAATCTCCTTTCAAAGCAAATTCCTCCTACGCTCAGGTTTTACGCCTTGCGCGGGAATCGCTTGGAAAAGATACCGATGGCTACCGTGCGGAATTTGTGCGCCTTGTCGAATCGGCACAAATCCTGCAAACAGGCGTTGTCCGCAATCATCCTGAGCGCTAGAAATTACCAGCACCCTTGTTGGAGGAGAGTGTTGAGTGCTGAGTGTTGAGTTAAAAACGAGTAAGCGCTTGTTATTCAATGGCTTCAACGTCTGTTTATTTAACACTCAACACTTAAAATTTACACTGTCCGCCCGACGGTATTGTTTACGCCAAGAGCAGGAAAAATCGTATTTTGCCAAAAGTCAGCAACACCAGTAATAATGAGGCTTCCGTGAAATCCACCGATGAACTGCACGACAGCAACCTTCGCGCCCATCTTGAGCAATACTGCCACTCGCGCAGCGAAGCGGCTTTCCGAGCGCTCTACGACGCTTGCAAGCAGGATGTACTCAGGATAACGGTGCATTTGTGCGGAAGAGGCGATGCGGCAAAAGATTTATCGCAAGAGATCTGGGTCAAGCTGTGGAAGCATTTATGCGGGTTTCGGGGTGAATCCAAACTCATGTCGTGGATATATCGCGTGGCAATGACAACCTACCTCGACAAAAAACATAGTCTTGCAGGCAGCGTAGAATCTACTCGCAATGCTATTCGTGCCGAATTGAGCGCCCTTGAAGCCACCAGTAATGACGATATTCCTGAGGCAGCCCCACCCGACGGGCATAATCCTTACACGAGTTCGGAATCAGTCTCAGCAAAAGCACTCGTCGAACAAGCATTGGCGAGGCTTACGCAGGGTGAGCGTACTGTCTTTGTTGCCAAGCATTTTCACGACCTCACCTTTAAAGAAATTGCCCAAGAACTCGGCACACACGAAGGAACGGCGAAAACACTCCACTTTCGGGCACTCAAAAAAATGCAAACCCTCTTATCGGCACATTATCACGAACTGAGCGATTCACCAATTTCCAACGCACCAATTCCGGCAAAGCAATGAACCTTGAGCCTCATATCCAAGCCCTCATGCTCTCTGCGCTCTATGGCGAATGTTCCGATGCGGAACGTGCGGAATGGGAAGCCCTTTGCTTACGCAATCCCGCTCTCACACAAGATTTTGAGCGTCTCAAAGCCACAATAACGATTATCAATGATGCCGAGACGCAAGAAGAGGAAGATGTCTTTTTCGCCGAGCAGTGGAAAAGACTTCAACAGGTGATGAATGCTGGGTTTACGCCTATTCAGATTGAGCTTCCTGTCTCAGAAAAACGGAGAAAAAAAGCAGCGATATTTTACCTTGAAAGCGCTCAAAAGTACCGTACATATTGGGCTGTGGCGGCAACGATTGTTTTGATGGTTGGAGCGGGCGCGAGTATTTATCGTTGGCAGTTTGGGGAATTTCGCCAAGTACCCATGCAGGAAGCAGAATTACGCGGCAGCACCAGCAAAAATATGCCTTCCAAGCCCGACGCACCTCCCCTTGCTGACAAACCGGCTCAACAAAAAAGCGATGCAACCATCAGTAAAAGTGAGGTTTCAAGCGGCTCTGCGCCAAGGCTTGGCACTGAAAAACAATCATCCTCTTCTCCTCAAGCGATGCCAAACGAGAGCGAGATGTCACCTAAAGCGCCTATTCATCAGGGTTTGAACGATGGAATAAAGGAGAAAAATGTTTTTGATTTTGACGTAATAGAACGCGATGCTACCCCAGTGCAGAAGAGCAAACAAGCGGAGGAGTTGAAGCAAATGCCTCAGAAAGAA
>JAAFHM010000640.1 GCA_013298375.1 Ignavibacteria bacterium
GAGTACGGCGGGCGGCTTTCCGGCATTGTGGATATGACGATGAAGGAGGGTTCAAAAGAAAAGTTCAGTGGCACGGGCAATATCAGCCTACTCGCCTCACGCCTGACCTTGGAAGGTCCAATTACCGAAGATATAACCTTCATGGTTTCAGGAAGGCGCTTCTACCTTGATTTGCTTGCGCGGGCAGTCATACCGAATTTTCCGGGAGAGTATTATTTTTATGACCTGAATGCAAAACTGAATTGGAAAATTTCCGACAACGACCGCCTCTATCTTTCGGGCTATTTTGGGCGCGATGTTGCCGGAGCGCTCAATACGCAAGCCGGAAGTCCGTCAAACGGTCAGTCGCTTTTCGCCTTGGGTTGGGGCAATGCAACCGCCAATCTACGCTGGATGCACGTCGTTTCGCCGTCACTCTTTACGAATTTTTCCGCTATTTTTACCGATTATCAATTTTCCCTCGGTATTCCCGACACGCTTGCGGGTTTCTTTACCCTCTCGCGGATTCGTGATTTTACCCTGCGCGGCGATGCACAGTATTTTCCTACCAAAGAACACGTCGTTAAAATTGGCTTCGACGCGACGTACCACAATTTTACCTCGATTCTCACGGCACAAAATAAGCAGATCGAGCGTTTTTTGAAGCAACTCGGACTGGACAGTTCGCAGGTGATTCCGGCAGTGGAAGCCTCTGTCTATGCGCAAGACGAGTGGGAAGATGCTTTCGGGCTGGATGGTTTATCGCTCAATGCGGGGCTTCGCTTGGCGTATTTTCACCAAGGAAATCGTTTTTTGCCGGAACCGCGTTTGTCGTTTGCCTATAACTTTGGGCAAAGCGTTGTTGGGAATAATTTTACGCTCAAAGGTGCATTTGCTGTTGCCAATCAATTTTTGCATTTAGTCGTGCGCAACGACATTACACTGCCGACCGATACGTGGTTTCCTTCCACACAAACGATTCAGCCCGGCAATTCCACTCAATACGTCCTGGGCGCAGAAACGACGCTCTTCGATAACGACGTACTGGTGAGCGTGGAAGGCTATTACAAATCCATGCGCAATTTGCTGGAGTTTAAGGATAATTCGACTTTTACCAACATCTTCGGCACACGCGAATCCGACCTCACCGTTGGCACGGGCGAAAGCTATGGTATGGAGGTGTTTATCAATAAACGCATCGGTGATTTCACGGGCTGGATTGGCTACACGCTTTCGTGGACGACACGCACCTTCCCCGAACTCAATGGCGGCAAAACCTACTTTCCGCGCTACGATTCGCGCCACGATATTGCTGTTACACTCAACTACAAACTCAGCGAAGGCTGGGAATTGGGCGCTTCGTGGGTGTTTCAATCCGGGCAGGCATACACCATGCCAAGCGGGACGTATTTTAGCAATCTTTCTTCCACGATGATTAGCGGTGGAACGATGTTGCCGCCGATTTTCGGCGATTCGAGATTCGGCTATCCTCAAATCGGAACGCTCACCACCGAGCGCAATGGCGGACGATTGCCGGCATATCACCGCTTGGACGTGAACTTTTCGCACTATTTCACGTGGTTTAATCTGCCGTTTACACTTTCGCTGAATGTCTTCAATGCGTACAATCGTTGGAATCCTTTTGCGTGGGGATTCGGCTTCAACCAAAAAACGGGTGAACGGGAATTGCAACAAGTCACCATTTTCCCCATTATTCCGACCGTTGGTATCGGGTTTAAGTTTTAATGCGCCGCGTGGCTTCATGCCTCAATAGTAGTACAAAATCTCCATCATTATTTTTAGCAATATGAACTCCCTTTTTGAACATCACAAAGCCCTGCTTTCACGCCACGCGCTGTGCTTGATTGCGAGCGCGTTTCTGCTTGCAACTGTCCTTTCAAGCTGCATACAAGCAGTTACCAATATCGAATTGCCCTTTGACGAAAAAATTCTTATCGAAGGCGTTTTGGAAGCAGGAAAGCCGCTCGAAAATATCTCCATTACCAAGACGTACCCGCCTTTGACCACGCTTACTTCTCTTTCCACGCTGTATTTGCCGGATGCTGAGGTTACGTTGCGCGTTGATGGGCAAAGCTACAAACCGCAAGTGCGCTTGGATTCGTTGCAGTACGGCACATTAGGATATACCGTCGGTGGACAGCCGCAATCCAGTTATTATATTACAACTCCGAAGTACAGTTTTCCACAGTTAACGGCAACGGCAGGAAAAACGTATGAATTGACGGTGAAATGGAACGGAAAAACAGCCGTCGGCAAAGCAACCGTGCCGTTGGCGGCAAATCTGGGCGCACCGACTATCTCCTCAACAAGCATTACCCTTGATTCCGTGCAATCTGGTGGGCAATTTGTTGGCGGGCGGCTAGTTGCCTTCTATCGACCTGTGGCACGCGTGAATGTTTCATTGGATGCAACGATGCAAACCGGATTTGCCTATCGGCTGAGTTTTTATTCCCCTGACACGGCGAGTTTTAACCGATCAATAGGCGGAAATTTTCAATTTTTCTCGCCCATTTTTGTCTATTCTCAAAGCAACTGGCGAGTTCTCCCGAGCGGCATTACCGAAGACAGGGCAGGTATTACGCTCTCTGCAGATGCAAGCCCTTCTCAAACGACGATTTCCCCCTCGTCCGGTGCGCCTACCTCTACCGTCCAGTCCATGAGCGATTTAATTGCTCATCTCAAAAAACTACGTTATTTCGCCGTTTTGACCGCCGCCGAAGCAGCATATAGCCAATGGAACGAGACCCGTTTTTTGGGCTATTCCTACGGAGGCGGATTTCCGTTTTCGGGTTCGGGAACGCAAAACCCAACGTGGAATAT
>JAAFHM010000343.1 GCA_013298375.1 Ignavibacteria bacterium
TTCTGGATTCATGGGGTAAGGGCGCAAAAAAAGGCAGCGATGTCGGGTTCAAGCCATAAACAACGCATCTTTTCAAAAAAAAGCGTCTCAAAGCAGGATGTCACCTGGCTTTGAGACGCTTTTTTGCATCACTAATTTTGATGAAGATTGCTGTATTATGGCGCTTTGAAAGGAATTTCTTTCGTGGTGTATCGGCGATAGGTTGAAAAATCTGTTTTATCCAATGTGATGACAAGAGGGTTTTTATAGATCGTCTGTTCGGTCATAGCAACAAGGCAAGCATCAGCAAAATCCATTTTCGGGTAATATTTTGCCATCAACGTGCGAATACGGTCATGGTGATGCGAGAACCGGAAATCAACAGTAATGACACCATCGGCAACCAATTCCAGCACCGCATCAACGCCCTTTTTCGTATCTATGCGTTTCGTATCTTTCTCGCTTTGGATGAGGTATATGGTTTCGGTCAGTACTGCCTCACACGTGTAGAATGGTCCGTGCAGGGTTCGGAACTGCTCATCAGCCCAGTGGTGATGCTGTTCGGACTGAATAATTGCCGCAACAATAACGCCTGTATCAATAATGATGGTTGGTCGAGCCATGAAGCGAGGAATGATAATTATCGTTTCGTTGTGGCAAGATTCGTTGTACCAGAGATCACACCGATATTCTTTTTTGCTTTTTCATAGTAAGGATTTATCGCTGGTGGTGCGCCCGTCGGCAAAGACTCCTGTCCTGCACTTGGAGCAGCCTGATTAGCGATTGTCTCAGTTTGAGGGTGATTTTTTGATGGGCGTGTCCGTGAAACTGCGCGTGATTCCTTGCCCGTCAGCACTGTTGCTGGGGAAATTACTTTTGCCTTTGGTGTTGAAGATATTGTAGCCATAAACTTCAGATTGATTTTGGTGGTTAAATTGGTCTCAATTACCATTGTTGTTATTCCAGCAAAACTTCTGTATTCATCGTGCTTTCATCGGATATCTTTATCGGTATCTCCGGCTCCGGCACGTCCCAAATCGGCGCAAGAAGCCGTTTCCAGCTTCCCCATTGATAGATTTTTGCCAAAATAAGAAGAAAAATAACGCCCGGAATGAAAGTATCGACAAACAGCCACAAAGCGCTTGGTGGCTCGCTGGCAAGGCGAAAGAGCGACGGCGTTTGAAAGACCGAATGCGCTTCGGTCACAAGCAAACCACTCAAAATATTATTTGCCGCATGAGCGCCAATCGCCAATTCTATGCCGTCATCCATCAGCGTTGCAACGCCCAACATCAGCCCCATCCCGATATAGCTTATCATCATCACCCAGCCGTAGGCATCCACTTCGGGATTGGCGTAATGGAGCATACCAAAGGAAACGGATGTGAGGACAAGCGGCTGCCAAACACGCTTGGACACAAGGGCGGTCGTCTGCATAAAATACCCACGAAAAGCAAACTCTTCCAATGCCGCTTGAAAAGGAATCGCGCCCACCGCCACCACCAGCAAGAGGAGCCATTGCACGGGCTGAAACGACCACGTATAGCGTTCCGGCGCAAGCATATATCCCAATACACCATCGGCAAGCAAAATCACGCCCCAAACCACAGCGCCCATACGCATTTTTGCCCAGTTGATGCGCGTGTAGGGCGTGACGATCGTTTGCCAATGCCGCGAGTGTTGGCGCGGAATCTGACGGCAAATGCCGTAGAGTGCCGTAAGAAAGGGCAAGAGCATGGCAAAGAGCGCTAATGCTGGCGGTTGAATAGATTCAAACATTCGGGGGGATTTGGCATTAGTGTCGCCGCCAAAAGTAAACACAATAATACCCCCCAGAATAGCTCCGGGAAACGTCCACAAAAACGTGAATAATGCCACTTTGAACCAGCGCAGAGGCGAGTTGATGCCTTCTTTGGCAATGTCGAGAAATGGTAAGGATGAGCGCATCGTGACGGGAATAGATTACACAAAAACGTAACTATTGAGGTACTTGTTTCCCGCCCTACGCTTTCCTAAGCGTAGAGCGGGTTGCCCGGAAAATGACGACGAAAATTTCATCTGGATCAATTCCGGGTAATCCGTACTACGGCAGCGTACGACCACTCTTCAGCCGTAGCACGGAACGGCATAAACAATTACACAAAAACAACAGTGCGATTGCCATGAACCAAGATTTTACGCTGCATATGGAGGCGCACGGCGCGGGCGAGAATAATTTTCTCAATGTCGCGCCCTTTGCGAATCATGTCTTGGATCGAGTCTTTATGCGTGATGCGGACAATATCTTGTTCAATAATCGGACCCGCATCCAGTTCGGCGGTGACGTAGTGACTTGTCGCGCCGATAATTTTCACGCCTCTATCGTATGCTTGATGGTAGGGCTTTGCACCAACAAATGCTGGAAGCAAGGAGTGATGAATATTGATAATCCGATGCGGAAATTCATGGACAAAATTATCGCTCAAGGTTTGCATATAGCGTGTCAGCACGACGAGTTCGACGTTATGCGCCTTCAGCGTTTCGATTTGCTTTTGTTCCTGCTCGCGTTTGTTTTCTTTGTTGATGTGTAGCAAGTGAAACTCAGCGCCAAAGCGCTCTGCCACAGGGCGTGCGACTTCGTGATTGCCAAAAATAACGGGAACTTTCACATCCCATTCCTTTGACTCGCACCGTGCCAAAATGTCGTACAAACAGTGGAGATGCTGCGAGACAAAGAGCGCAATCGTGGGCTTAATATCCGAAAAATAGAGCGACCATTCCATTTGGTACGGTGATCCCAAATAACGTTGAAAATACGCTCGAAGTTCGTCGTCATCCAGAGTGAAGCTGCTTAAATCCCACTCGACACGCATAAAAAACGTTCCCGTCTCGAAATCAACGTGTTCGTCAAGGTCAATAATATTCCCTTGATGACGATAGACAAATTCGGTAACGGCAGTAATAATACCGGTTTGGTCGGGGCAGCTGATTAAAATAATCGCTGCTCTCATGTACGGCGACGCAATAGAAGGCATAGAATCTCCTTGTAATGAGGAATCTCAAGAAAAAAAAGTTCACAAGAATTTAGTTCGTTGCTGTTGTTACGGTTTCCCTTTTGCCATAAATATCCCTAATCCTTTCATGGCTTCGGTTTGGACTTTGTTACGCAGAAAGCCCGTCCAACCAAGTGCCATGCCCATCGGACCGAATGCGGCGCGTGACCAACGGTAAAAATCGAAGTGGTCGCGCTGTTTCCAAATTTTTCCGTCCTTAAATTCAAATTCGGAGTCGATGACGTTATGTACCAAGCGCCCAGTGCTGGTGAACGTGTAAATCGGCTCCCAGTGTGCTTTGCCACTGGTGTCATTTGCTTCCACGCCGGAAAACGTCAAACTAAAGTTTTTTGCCCGCGAACAGAGCATTGCCCACATTGCGACGGTTTGTTCGTAGTTCAATCCGATAAAGGCTTCATCGGTAAACGTGGCTTCGGGATGATAACATCCAGCCATGGTTGCCGCGTCGAGCCGCGCAAATGCTTCGTAGAAGCGAGAGATACATTCAGCGTTGGGGTGCATTATTCCTCCTTGTGTATGGGGTTGAAGTTTGGTTGTGAATATAAGAAAATCTCGGAACAAGTTGTGAGAAAAATCGGTTTGAATGTGTTGCCAGAAAGAAAGGCATGGATTTTGGCACATTTGTTGAATATTCAAACAAAAAAGTATTCTCCATCAATGTTCTCGGAATCATTATGCCAGCGCCCATCATTACTATCAAACCCGCAGCCGGACAGGAGTCGGTCTGGGATTATCCACGTCCGCCACGTTTGGAGGATTTCCACGGTGTTTTGCGTTTGCGTTTTGGCGGTATTCTCATCGCCGAGACCCGCAATGCAAAGCGCGTCTTGGAAACAAGCCACCCGCCAACCTATTATATTCCCTTGCAAGACATCGCCGCAAAATACCTCAAAAAAGCCGAAGGCGAGTCTTTTTGCGAATGGAAAGGGGTCGCAAAATATTTTTCGCTGGCAGTGGAGAACAAGATAGCGGAAAAAGCTGCGTGGTATTACCCCACGCCCACACCTGCTTTTGCGGCGCTCAAAAATCACGTTGCCTTCTATGCCTCTGCGCTGGAAGAATGCACCATCAATGGTGAACCCGTAACGCCGCAGCCTGGCGGATTTTATGGTGGTTGGATAACGCCCAATATTGTCGGACCATTCAAGGGTGAACCCGGCTCAGAAGGCTGGTAAATAGACGATTGATACCATCTCACTTTTACGAATTTTTCCCCAACGCCATGCGTAATATCGTTCTCTACATCGCTGCCTCTCTCGACGGTTATATCGCCCGTGATGATCATAGTTTGGATTGGCTTCCTACGCCGGATGCAGCACAAAATCTGGATTATGGTTATTCGGATTTTTACGCTTCCATTGACACAACAATCATGGGCAAGCGTACCTATGACATTGTGCGGGCGCACGGCGTAGAAAACCCATATCCTGAAAAGAAAAATTACGTTTTTACGCGCTCTGCGCGGCATCTTTCCAACGACGATATTCAGTACGTTTCCGGTGATGTGATTGAATTTACCCAAAACCTCAAAGCCCAGCAGGGAAGCGATATTTGGCTTGTCGGCGGCGGTGATTTAAACACGCTTTTCCTCAATTACAACCTCATAGACCGCATCATTCTTGCTGTGATTCCTGTTGTTCTGGGCGGCGGTATTCCCCTTTTCGCACGGGGCGGCAGAGAAACACTCTTCAAACTCAGCAATGCTCAACACTGGACGGAAACAGGCGTTGTGCAAATGACCTACGAAAAAACGTAGGAAAAACACTGAATTCTTCAGTATTCTCGATAAACTGTATAGACATACTGCGCTCTATCGGCGAATAACGACCATGCCAGTTTGTGTATCGCATTGTCCGCAATCGCTGGCAAGTATGTACGCATACACACCTGCCGGAAAGCCACTGACATCAATTCGCACCTCGTGTTCGCCAGCAGCAAGCGCCATAACGCGCTCAAATACGATATGCCCGCCGACATTGGTAAAACGCAGTGTTATTCCTTGCGGTTTTTGAAGTGTGAGCCGCACAATGGCTTCGGTGGCAATGGGATTAGGTGCAATGTTCGCCGTCAGCGCGGGTGAGTCTGCTGGTGCGGTATTGCGAGACTGTATGCTGGTATTGGTTGTGCCGAAAAGAAAGCGGAGCGCATCATCCATGAGTGCGCGCCAATTTCCCCACGAATGTCCTTCCGCAACTTCGATGTATTCATGCGTGTAGCCCTTCTGTTGCCAAATCTCTCGTAAACGCCGTGCTTGAACTTCCGTGTCAAAAATTGTCCCCGTACTCATCCAGAGCCTAAGCGGTTTTCGTGTGCTATCGCGGTACATGGCTTCAATGGCGGGACGCAACCACAATGCCGGAGAATGAAGCGCCGCCATACTAAAGGTTTCTGCTTTTGTCATTGCCACAAAGCCAGCATTGATACCGCCAACGGATGTTCCCATGATTGCCCGCGC
>JAAFHM010000070.1 GCA_013298375.1 Ignavibacteria bacterium
TGCTTTCGCTGCGATACGGATGCTCAAAAGTGAGTGCGAATGCCAGACCCATCGCCAGTGCCACCGGAGGCGTGATAAACCCAAGCCAATGTGAACTTCCGATAAGCAATACCGCAAGCCAAAAGAGAATTTTCGGTATTGTCGTTAAGGAAAAGACTGGAGGCGTGGACATGGTATAAACGGCTTCCGATAGTGATATTTTGGCTTAGGAATGAAGGTTTGCGGCGTGAACAATGTTGCTTAACCCCAAAAATACGCAACATTACACCGATGTCCGTGCTTTTTTTAAGCGTAAATTCCACATTGACAATGCTACCAAAATCACATAAATAACAGAAATGCAGTAGGATAGCACGATAAAAAACTCTAAGTAATTGATGCTTTTCTGAAAATAATTTTTGTAGAACAGCACCGCGATACTGCCCGAATACGCATAATAATCGGCGTAGGTGATGAGAAAGCCAACCGTTCCTGACTTTTTGAACGAGGCGAGCATTCGCTCAAAATACAGGCTATTGCACATCGAATACGCCATATACACCCCCAAACCAAGCATCGTCAGCCACAACACAGGGGAGAGTGCTTGCGATTGAAAAAGAAACGTGCTTACGCCAATTAACACCCCGCCAAGCAGCATCAAACCTTGGATAATGAGAAATGCTTTATCATTATTCTGCACCCATCGCATTGCTGCCATCAAAAGCAGAACCGCAATGGCAATTGGAGTTTCGGTTTGGGTGAAAATCGAAGAATTATTGCCGTAGCCCAGCAATTTCCATATCTCCGGCGTGAAGTTATCCCGAAACTCCCTGAATGTCGTGAGCAAAACGTAGGAAATAACAAAAATCGTCATACTCGCCGCAAACTCGCTAATGAAGGCTTTTCTATCAGCTTTCTGCATGGGTTTTCGTTCGGTGCGATGTTCTTGGTCGGCGGTGCTTGGCGGCGGAATCTGCCCCATGAGCCAAACGCACACGCCAAAAGGAATAATCATAATAGCTCCGGCAACAAACGGCATCCAAAATTGACTGACGTGCAGCGAATTCATCACCCAAGCGCCAATACTTTTGGCAAAACCCGAACCCAAAATAAATGATGCCGTCAGCACAGCCACAAGTAAATCTGTTGTTTTTCGCCCTTCTAAAAACCCCAAAATTGTACCATAGACCATGCCGAGTGGGAGGCTTGCGAGGAAAATAAACGCTAAATTGTATGGAGCAGGAGTAAGAGCAAAAAAGAAATAACTCATCCACGATAAGGCTATCATTATCAACAAATTCCGTGAGCGCTTTTGCGGGAGCATTTCCGACACGTATTTGATTCCCAGCCCTTTGGAAACAGCAAAACCCAATACCTGTGCCGTGATGATAAGAATTTTGAACTGTACGCCCCAAAATGCTAACTCTTCATACATTGCCGCCGTGTACGCCCGCCGAAACGGATAGAAGCACATATAGGTAAAAAACGCCGTAACCGAAGCAAAGACGGTGAAGTTAAACGAACTACGAGCAATAAATTCGCTGAGTTTTTGCATTATGAGCGGTCTTGAAGGAAGTGAGAAAAAGCGTAGAATCAGCTATACTCAAAAAGGTCGAAAAACTCTTCCCGTCCGGCGGCTGAGGAGAGCAAATACGCTGCCGTCGGGCGGGTGCTGCGTATGCAATTTTCACCCATTCTCAGTATATCATATCAGGCAAGCAATTATTTTCCGTAATAACTCAATACAGCATCGCCAAGCCGCTTGTAATCAGCGTTTTGGGTGAGATGAAAATAGTACCAAAAACTAAAAACGGTATCTTTCCACGCAACCTCTTTTTCCTGCCCCAGAAAACTCTCCCCACCGTCGAAAACCCGCGCATTTCCTTCGGTGGAGATTTCTCCGCTTGCAAGTATTCGTGAGCGTTGCCATGATGTTCCGCATGAGAGAGAGTTCCACAAGCGAGTTTTAATGGTGCTTTGCGCCGGTAAAAGCATGAAAATATTCCACCCTAGCGATAGTGCAACGCCTTGATAACTCGAATCATATCCTCCGCCTTCTTTGAAATATCCCAACGGCTCTTGCTGAAGTGCCAATGCTCGTAGAATAAAATCCTCTGCAAAGCTCAGAGAAACTGGGCTTCCAAGGTACGCCCCAACACCCAAATATGCTAACGCATCGAAAAAGAGCCTGTTTGGAGCCGCAGCATCGTACTTTTTCAGAACGTCACTTTGATTCAGCAAATACTTCAATGCCGCTTCAAACTTGGGCTTGAGGCGTTCAACCCGCTCACGGTATGGCTTTGCTTCGGGTGAAGTACGAAACCACACGGATTCCTGCATTGAAGAAAGTGCAAGCCCCAGCGATGACATAAAAAACGCTGTACCACTGGTCAAATCTGCTTCCGTTGCTGTCATGCCGGATAATGACGTTGGCACGATAAGCTGGAAATCCCCTTCGGGCTTTTGAAATGAAAAGGAATATTCAATCGCTTTCACTGCTTTTTCCAGTTCTACGGGGCTTTGCGCAAGAATGGCGTAGGTGGTGAGTGTGGAGATACCCATTTGAAAGCGCACGTGGAAATATGCCGTGATGTTTCTGGACAACGCTCCGTTGGCATTCGGTTGATTGGCATACGCCAGACGGCGCATATTATCAAGTCCGATGGCGAGATGGACGGCATTGATACTGAGTTGCACCTTCTGGGAATCAATGGTGCATTTGGTAAAGAGTTGTGTCGGTGCGCTCTGCGAACAAGAACTGGCGCTGAGATGAAGTGAAACGAGTATCACGAGCAAAACCAGTGTCGAAGAGGTGCGGAGATTGAAAAAAGGGTGCATACCGTTGAAAAAATGTGTGAGGCTTAGACGGGTTGCGCAAAATACAACCTTTTCGGCAAATGGTACAACCACAATCCACAAATGGGCGAGGTATAAGGCGGGAAGCACCAAAGAAAGCCCTTTGAAAATAACGGAGAATCGTGTAGATTACGCCGCTTGAATGGCACATTGTTCCACATTTTGCACCCGTCTATGGAAACCGCAGAAGCCCTACCAATCTCTTCCATACTGGAAGAAGAACTATCTGAATACGAAATTGAACGAGGAAAACCCATACCAAGCAAAGTACACGCTGCCACGCAAACGAATGTTCTTGATGCTCTGGCACGCTACAAAAAACAGTACCGCCGCCTCACTGAATTGTCATTACGACTGCTTGGCGATAAACTCGTTCCCGATATAGCGCTCTATGCGCATGACGCAAGCGATTGGCATGAAAACGAAATCGAAATGACACTGCCGCCATTGCTTGCCATTGAGATTGTTTCGCCGTCGCAAAGTATTGACGAAATGAAAGAAAAAGCCGATAAGTATTTTGCTGCCGGTGTACATTCGGTGTGGCTGGTGCTGCCTGCCTTGGCGGGTGTTATGGTCTTGCATCCAAGCGAAAAAGTGCGATTTTATAGCGACGGGGAAGTCATTGACGACGCGCTGGGGGTTCGTATTCCAGTGGACGAAGTGTTTGAGTAAACGCCTCAGATGCAAGAAATTTTCTACGGCATAGCTGGGCAAAAGCAATTATCCCTCCTGTCACACAAAAACTCAAAAACCATTTATGTTTTTTCAGAATAAAACCCTACAAACATCAGCATTGATGCGATTTCTCAATAATCGCTCGTTAGCAGCAAAGATTAGTTTGCTTGTTGCGCCATTATTTATGATTGCTTTTACGGCAATGGGAGCAATCGCATGGAGCGCTTACACCCACTATTCGAGGACACTTGCTCTGCGTGATGCCAATAGGGTTTCGGATTATTTGCTTAAAGCATCGGCGGAACAGGCAAAAGAGCGAGGCTTTACAGCAACAGCTTTGGCAAATCCTCGCGATGAAAAAACACGAGCAAAAATTCTCCCGACCCGCGCTAATGGCGACAAGTATGCCGACTCAGCGTTGACGATAGCGCGGGAACTGGTGCAAGGGCAGGGGTTGGGCAAAGAAGAATTGCGGCGTTTCGGCGAGGCACGAAAAAAACGGGATGAATTGCGTACCGCTAACGATGCCATATTGGGGCAAGCCGCCGCCGAGCCAAGCCGTATCAATACTTGGGTGACGGCACAGACGGCGCTTATTCTTGTCGAAAAACAACTCGCCAATACGCTTTTTTCCTCCAATGATCGTTTAGAAATTATTCTTGCATTCAATAGCCAAGTTAAACAAAGCGTTCTCTCTGCCAGTGAATTTGCGGGGCGGGAGCGGGCTGCTATTGGCGTAATTCTTGGTAGCGGTGCGCCTATTCCGGCAGACCGTTTAGCGACCTTGATGCGTTATCGTGGTGTCGTGGAAGAAAGCGCGTCGGCGATAGTTGCTTTTGCCGACAACCCTCAAATAACGCCGCGCATCAAGCAATCGATTGACGCAATGCAAGCATCCTTTGGTGGTGATTACGAGGCTGCGCGTCAGAGTATCTATTCAGCAAGTGCCGCCGCAGTCTTGAGTGGTGCTAGTGTTGTGCAATATCCACTCACGGGAGCAGAATGGATTGAACGCTCCACGAAGGGCATTAACGCTATGCTGTCGGTCTCCGATGTTGTCAGCAGCGAAGTACAGTTGATGGCGAATGAAGAATATGCTGCCAGCGCTCGGATGATAGCGGTTGTGGTGTTGATACTCGTGGTGGTCGTTTGTATTGCGGTTATTGCATTTGTTATGCAAAAAAGCATTAAAAAACGCCTGAGTGACCTTCAAAGCGCAGCAAAAAATATTGAACAAGGAACATTTGAGGCAGCGATTTCCACTGAAGGGCGTGATGAAATAGCACACGTGATGGGTTCGTTTGCTGTTGTTGTGGAAACATTGCGTCGTTTTTCGGCAACTCAAGAGCAGCTTGTGAGTGCAGCTTTGCAGGGGAATATGAGTCAGAGAGCCGATAGCGACGGCTATGCCGGCGGTTTCCGCGCAATGGTGGACGGAACAAATGCCGTCTTGGATGCCTCCGTGCGTCCGGTGCGCGAGGCGCTAGAGTCGCTGCAAGCAATGGCAAATGCTGATTTTACGCGGGGGATGCAGGGCGAGTACGACGGTGACCACGCCTTGCTCAAAAACGCCGTCAATACAACGCTTGACGCAATTAACTCAACACTACAAGAAGTCTTGCATACCGCAGCATTCGTTCTTAATAGCGCACGGCAGGTAGCTTTGGCGAGTCATTCACTTTCTAGTGGAAGCGTTGAACAAGCGGCTTCGCTAGAGCAGATTACGAGTTCCGTTCAAGAAATCGCCGCGCAAATCACGCACACGGCTTCCAGCGCGAATGTCGCCACAAACCATGCTTCGCGCTCTCAAGCCGAAGCCCTCGAAGGTAATGACGACATGAGTTATTTGAATGAGACCGTTCAAGCTATTAACAATTCCAGCACCGATATTGCCGGAATCGTGCGGGTGATTGATGAAATTGCCTTCCAAACCAATATGCTGGCGCTGAATGCGGCTATTGAAGCGGCTCGTGCAGGTCGGTATGGAAAAGGGTTTGCCGTTGTAGCAGAGGAGGTTAGAACTCTCGCCAAACGGAGTGCGGAAGCGGCTCGGCGCACAACAACGCTGATTGAATCGGCTGTTGCCAATGCTGCGGGGAGTTTTGCGCAGACGCAAATCACAAGTGAGCGCTTCCAATCTATTGTTGAGAGCGCAACGGCAACGTCGGCATTGGTGCAGGAAATCAATGAGCATACTTCTGAACAAGCTGCGGGTATCAATCAAATTACCCTTGGGCTTCAACAGATTGATAGCGTCGTTCAGGTGACCGCCGCGAATGCGGAGGAATGTGCTGCCGCAGCGCAAGAATTAGAGTCGCAAGCACAACGCTTGAATCAACTCTTGGCGCATTTTCGCTTAGAAGAGCATACGCCGCAACAAGGCGCGTTGAAAGCGCACTGGAACCGATAAAATCACGATATTCTGATAATTTTGCTGAAATATCTTCACCAAAAGTGAATTTTTTCCCATATTGTGTTCTGTCCTTTATTTTCCCTATCACGAGGCTTCATTAGTAACCATGAAAAAATACGGTAAATCCATTCTGGTCGTGGATGACCACGAAATGAGCGTTAAGCTCCTCCGCCAAATTTTGACCGATGCCGGATTTGACGTGTTTGCTGCCCATTCGGGCGAGCAGGCGCTTAAACTTGTGCAAGATTTTAAGCCAGATTTGATTTTGCTGGATATTATTTTGGAAGGTTTGAACGGATACAAAACCTGCCAAGTCCTAAAAATTATGGCTCCAAGTCTCCCCGTCATTTTCCTCAGCACCGTTCCTGACCGCGAAAAGGGGATACAAATTGGTGCTGTGGATTATATCACCAAGCCTTTTCAAATGAAAGAAGTGATAGAGTGTGTGAAATATCATCTCGGTATCGGCGGCTTAGAGGGCGGCATTGACGATGATGATGAAAACTAAAACAAGGGCGACGTATGCAGAGCGAAATACCGAATTCTGCCGCAATGTTGTATAAAGCCACTATTCTCGACCATAGTGCGAACCCTCGTAATTTCGGTGTCTTAGAGCAATGCGATGCTGTTGCAACACGAAATAATCTGTTGTGTGGGGATGAAATCACGCTGTATTGCGCTCTTCAAGATGGTATTCTGAAAAACGTGACATTTTCGGGAACTGGGTGTGCGATTATGAAAGCATCGGCATCGCTTATGACGGAACTAGTTCGCGGACAAACGCGTGAAAGCGCTTTTTTACTGATTTCGGCAATGACGGATTTCCTGAACGGTAATGATAGCGTTGTTTTGGATGATTCTCTGCGGTCTCTTGCTGGTGTTCGCGGTTTTCCTTCCCGCATCAAATGTGCGTTTCTGCCGTTTCAAGCACTTCAAGATGCACTCGTATCTAACCGCTCTTCCTCGTAATATTTTACCTCACCGCAATTCCTATTGTTGATGACATTTTCCCATGTAGCCGACGACAACACGCCTCAGATGGTAGATGTTGCAGAAAAGCCCCTTAGTAGGCGGCTTGCCCGCGCACGGGCAGTGGTGACGGTTGGCGCAGAGATTGTACGGCTTTTGGAGGAATCCGGCGGACAGGAGATTCACACCAAAAAAGGTGCAGTCTTCCAAACGGCAGTATTTGCAGGCATTATGGCAGCGAAAAAGACGGGAGACCTAATTCCGCTTTGTCATCCACTGCCGTTGGAGCATTGTGGTATTGACATTTGGGTCAATGAGGGAGGAGAAATTGTCATTGAATCTGTCGCAAGTATCACTGCAAAAACAGGTGTGGAGATGGAAGCGCTCACAGGCGCAAGCGTGGCTGCTCTCACGGTGTACGATATGTGCAAGGCGATTTCGCATGATATTGTGATTCGGGAGGTGCGACTGATTGAAAAACGAGGCGGGAAAAGTGATATTTTCCTATCTGAGCCGCCGAGCTGACCATCGTGTTTTGTCGTAAGGCGTATTGTTGCTTGCAGTATTTGACTTGTACAACGCTCTTCAAACCTTGTGTTTGGAGAGCGTTTACTTTTTGATTTTGCCGAGAAAAAATGCAAATTAAGGAAGATTTTTTGCACAACCTCTTGAAGGATAATCTCATGGATACAACGTTGGAAATGGAGTTAGAAGAAGACCTTGCGTTTTTAAAAAGCCTCCGCGAGGTTTCGGATTATGAACGAGAACGAGGAAAGCCAATGCCTACACAGCAACATAGTACAACACAAGCAAATCTACTTGCTGCACTAATACCGCGTCATAAAAAACGGTTTCGTTTTATGTCTGAACTCACCATTGAATTGGGCAAAAAAACGGCTGTGCCGGATATTTCCATTTATCCCTATTATCCGATTGAATGGGGAGCGGAAGATCCCGCCGCGAAAGCAGAGCCGCCGCTTGTTGCTATCGAAATTATTTCGCCTTCGCAAACACTGACCGAAATCCGCGACAAAGCCCGTAAATACTTCGCTCAAGGCGTGAAATCGTGCTGGATTGTGCAACCAGAATTACAGACAATATCGGTGCTGCATCCGGGCGAAAAGCCGCGCACATTCGATACAGGTATGGTCGAAGATGCGCTTGTCGGTATTCAGATTCCGATTGAAGAAGTTTTTGAATAAATATTGCTTAACGCATAACAAAAACGCCCGTCAAATCTTGATTTGATGGGCGTTTTTTGCGTTGAGATACGTGGGTGCAAATTTATACTCAAGCGATACGACTTGCCCTCAATACCACATCTATTTTTTCTTGTAGAGCTTTTCTGTGCTTTCGACGTGAATCAATTTTTCGCAATTCGTGCGCAAGGTTATCAATACTGAAAATACGTTCATTACACGAAAATACCACGTTTTTGGCTATAAGCCTATGCCTGTTAATCACTATTTTGGATCAATACATTGGCTTAAACCTAACCCATTCTTTTTCATGTTTTCGTTTTGTATTGGAGATTCTTATGAATATTCTACTTCGTTTGTATGGCAGAGAGCCTATCTCTGTGTGCTTTTTGCATCGCATAGCAAAAAGTATTTTTATGCCTGTACTATTGATATTGTGCTGCTTTTGGGCTGTCAATGTTGTCACACTCTCTGCACAAACCTTTACGCCTGTTTCGATTGTGACACCCGCAAACAGCCCGCTTGATCATCTTGTGTCGCCTCCTGTTGGTCAGCAAGTGTATCGCACCATACCCTTTACTCTGCTCTCAGGCTCGAGGGTAACAATAGAATTAAATACCGCAAAAAATGTGAATACCGTTACTCTTCCGGCACCAATTCCAAATGCAACGGCTGTTCACCTGCTCTGTAATGGCACGAATGTGTTTTCGGCATTGCGGAATGTCGTGGCAGGGCGCGTAACATTAACATTTGCCAATAATGCTACTACGACTTTTGACCTCATACCAGGGGTGAATCTCCGTGAAACGTGGGACTATACCGCAGCACCTCTGAACGGTAATATATCCTCTTTGACCGCTTCGGCAACGTGGCAAAACGGCTACACAGAATCACAAAGTCGTGCGGGGCGTTTAGCGCAAGCATTTCTGGATATTATCACTATTCCTATTCCGACAAATCTTCTTGGTCAGACCCTGACAAGTATTCGTATTGACCGTTTGTCCGCGAATATTCCTGCTGCATCGCAACTATTCGGGTTAAAGATTAATGCTATCACCGTCCGCGCTCAAGCACCTGCTGTTCCGCCAGTTAATGCCAATGATTCTCTGGCACTTGTGGCATTATACAACAGCACAGGCGGCAGTGGATGGACAAATCGCTCTGGTTGGCTGACAACGGCTCCGGTGTCGCAGTGGTATGGCGTTACCACAGCGAATGGCCGTGTCACGCAAATCAATTTAAACAACAATAACCTTCGTGGGACATTACCAATAGAACTTGGTAATTTGAGTCTTCTTACGCGATTCGATGTTGCCTCAAACTTGCTGAGAGGGGAAATTACCTCATCACTTGATTTACAATTACTGACGTATTTGGATTTATCAAATAACACTTTTTCGGGGTTGGTACCGAATCTATTCAATGCATCAAATTTACAAACTCTTTGGTTGAGCCGTAATCGGCTCAATGGTACATTTCCGAGTTTTATCAGGTCATTGAGGAATTTGCGTCAGTTATCTCTGGCAAACAATGCTTTTACGGGGCTAATTCCATCGGAAATTGGCAATCTTGTGAATTTACGAGAGTTGTACATCAACAATAATGCATTTTTTGATGCCTTTCCGTCGTTGGTAGCATTAACAAATTTGGTGCAGCTGGACATTTCTTTCAATGGTTTTACTACCTTAAACGCTTTACCAACATCGTTGACAACACTTCGTATCAATAACAATCAACTTTTTAATAACACACCACCATCTGGGGTCGGTGGGCAAATTTCGGCATTCCCGCAAGCGCTGCGGAGTCTCACTATTAGTGGACAGCCGGCATCGGTAACGTCGGCAACCGTAACTCAAACACCTGTCGTACTGACTGCTACTGACGTTGCTACGGCATATCAATGGTTTCGCAATAGTGTTGCAATAGGTGGTGCGACAAGCCGCTCTTACAACGTCATGCAAAGTGGTATCTTTTCATGCGTACTGACGAACAACATTGGGCGTACATTTTCAACCTATGTTGCCACCATTACCGTCAATGCTCCGGCACCGATGCTTCCAACTATAAGTGCCTTTACACCAACCAGCGGAGGCACGGGTGCGTCGGTTGTGATAACAGGAACAAACTTTACGGGTGCGACAGCCGTGCGTTTTGGCGGTATTCCGGCGCAGTTTTTTAGTGTGGAAAACTCTACGCAAATCACGGCAAACGTCGGCACAGGCGCAAGCGGACCAATAAGCATTACCACGCCTGCCGGGACAGCCAACTCTGCACAATCGTTTACCTTTTTGGGAGCAAATCAGCCGACGGGCGTGAGTTTGTACGCTTTCTCGCAAAGCGCAGCGCAGTCGCTCACAGTATTCGACGGCACCGCAACGACACTTGCCTCCGGCACTGCTACCGATGACCAGACGTTTACGGCACAGATCGGCTTTCCTTTCACTTTTAATGGTACTTCGCATAATAGCCTTATTGTTTCGGCAAATGGTTGGGTTTCATTCGGTGGTTTGCCAAGCAATCTTTTTCAACCGCTTGCCGCTAATGGTGGGACGGGTGTTATTGCCATGCTTGCTCATGATCTTCAAGGAACTTCATCAGGGCGTTTGTGGACAAAGACGGTAGGAACATCCCCAAATCGTCAGTGCATCGTGCAGTGGAGTAATTTTGGTATTTATAGCGGTGGTGGCACGATAGCTCCGGCAGGGACATTCTCTATGGAGCTTGTCCTCAATGAAAATGGCAAAATAGATATGCGGTATGGAGGTTTCAGCCTACCATCGACCTTTGCACAACGCACGGCACAAATTGGCTTGCGCGGGGCAACCACATCGGACTTTCACACCAGAACTGGCACATCGTGGTCAGGCTTGCTGCGTGGCGGCTCGGTGACAAGTGCGGCAAATTTTGGAGTCAATATCACGCCGGCGAACCTTGCGCTGTCCTTCACGCCGATCCAGCAGCAAGCGCAGCCCCTTACGGCACCGCAAATTACTTTTCCGATTAACGGCTCAACCGTTGTGCTGGATAGTGCAACATATTATTTTCGCTCGCTTATTTGGACATCCGTCGCAGGTGCGACAAGCTACAGCTTTGAGGTCTCTGATAATAGTTCATTTACATACACGACACCCGGTTGGGAATACACAGGTGTAAGTTTGTGCAGTAATTATTTTCCCGGTGTTACCCCTGCCGGTAAAACCTTCTTCTTTCGTGTGAATGCTATGGTGAATGGTCAGGCAACACCTTTTTCTCGTGTGGTCAGCGCTGTTGTCGCATTGCCTGTAACCATTACAGGTGTGACACCATCAACAGGGCAAGGAGGTCAAACGGTGACATTGAGCATTACAGGGCAGAATAGCAATTTTGCTAACGCAACGGCAGTGAGTCTTGTGCCAAGTGCGGGAGGAGCATCCGTGAATGGCACAATTACCTCGCGCATGGCGACGGCACTGCAAGCGTCCTTTACCTTGCCGTCTGGGGCGGGTTCGTATAATGTGGTGGTACAGAACGCGCCACGTACGGCAACGCTTGTGAATGGATTTACTATCATCAGCAATCAAATAGACCCGCCGACGACATCGCAGTTTGACCCGCGTGTGCATGGTTTTAATTTTTCAAACGGGCAAAGTTGGCGTGATCCAAGTGTCAATTATTCTGAGTTAGTCTACTATTCTCAAGCGCCCTATACATCGTGGCCCATTGAGTTCCGTAATAAAGCACAAAATGGTGCAGCCTATTGGTGGGAGGATTTTGCTGTTTCGTATAGCCGATTTAGCGATAATACGACATACTTAAGCGGGAGAATACCGACGCTGGCGGCAATCAATAATTGGTGGGTGACAGGAGGATTTGGTGGTTCATGTTTTGGTTTTTCTATGACAAGTCTTCATAATTTTGCCGGTACATACAGCGCTGCGGTACCATATCAGGTGTCGGTCAACCGTAATATAGCTTCACTGATTCACAAGCATCAATGCTACCAAAGATCGGCACGTTTATTCAACGGTGACAGCCCAAATCAAGCTGTTGCGCGTATTCGGCAGGCATTCCGATCTGGTATCCGTTCGCAACATCCAGCGCTCGCATTCTTCTGGTCATCTGCTGGTCACTCAGTTGTGCCGTATCGTATTACTACCGAACAGTCTGCGCAAGGTGAAATTGTGGATCGGGTTTTTGTTTATGACAACAATTTTCCGGGTAGTTTAACAGAGCAAATTATTGTGAACCGCACTCGTAATACGTGGTCTCATCCTAGTTACGGTATTTCCAATTTATCATCCGGCTTCGTTGGGGTTGACGCGACGGCAGAATCTTCTCCGCCGATGGTGTACGCGGGCAGACCACTTCGTTCATTACAAAGTGATGAAATATCGGATATTCCAAGAGCTTCTGAAGTGACATTTTCCGTGCCGAGTAATGGAAGTCAGCCCACGGTATTGATAACAAACTCTCAATCGGAATCTATTTTGAATAATGGAAAAGATCCCTTCACGGAGGATATCGGTATCAGAGGCACACAACCATTATTACAACTTAGCGGTCTGCCAGAAAACAACATGGCATCGCCCATTCGTGGCTATAATATTCCTGCTCAAGCAGATGGTTATTTAGCTGTTGCTTATACGGCATTACCCAATACGACGCAAGACCAGCCAGCACAAGTACAGTCTGTTGGCTTGAATTCTGGTGAGCGTTTTAATTCTCGTTTGGAATGGACAACTCCTTCTAGCACAAGCCCCCAACTATTATCGGTGGATGCTCGCAATGATATTGCAGCTGTCCGTGCGCCTATGAATGGTGGTAGTACATCCTTTGCTTTCACCGTTGGTAAAACCGATGAAACTCGTGCTGAGTGGGAAAATCTCATCCGTATCGACAACACCGCTCTTGCGGGCGCGGATTCGCTTGATGTGCGTTTGGTCAATGACGGCGACCAGTTTACCATAACGAACTACAACAGCGCCAAGAAGTACGATTTGACCTTGTACCGTGCCGGAACGGAGCGCCGTTTTGAGGGCTTGCGCGTCGGGCAGAATGCCGCACATATCTTCCAAGTCAATGCGTGGGATAATCTTGCACAAAGCGGTGTAACGCTGTTTGTCGATAACAACAACGACGGAAAAATTGATTCTATCGCCACCTTGCAGCAGGATATGATTACCTCCGTCAAGACCGACCCTTCGGCAGTCCGCGCAATATCGTTGAGCGTCTATCCGAACCCGGCACAGCGTGAAATGACCGTAGAGTACACTCTTGCGACAGCAACGCGTACACGCATCGAAGTGGTGAATCTCTTGGGGCAAGTCGTAGCGACATTGTTTGACGGTACTCAAAATTCCGGCAAACAAGTAATGCCGTTCAATATAGAGAATATTAGCAATGGCGCGTATATGATACGTGTTAGCATCGGCGGCCAGCAGTACGTACAGGCACTGCGTATTATGCGGTAAGAATGTTGGTGTTGCGGTCGCTCATCAACGTCCCTGATTGATGATAACGTAGCATCATTAAGCACATATTTCCTTGCGGACAATGAGTATAATGCAAAACGCTGAGGCTTGTATGAGTTACTCCCTTTTGAGCAAAAGATTGTACAATCTCGTCGGGCGGTTTCTTGACCACCCGGCGAGTCATAACCACAAGAATCCGACGGAGGGACGGTAGCGTATCTGCGTTCCTCAGCCGGAAAATAGTCACCACATAAGCGACGTACATCGTTACCGTAAGACCCGTTTGGACGGCGGCGTTGCTGATTTCAGCAGTCGGACGAGAATACTCGAATAGTTACTACAATTCTTTTATCTACATCCATTTTTTTAAGACCAATGATTTTCTTTCATCAATCCAACCTGCCGCAGCACAATGTTGCCCATATCTTGCTTTTCGACAGAAATAGGCTACGTCTAAGAGCCTTGATTTGTTGTTGCGCTCTTGCTCTTGTCTTTGCGGCGTGTGCGCCGACAGCGCCCGTTATCAAAGGCGGGCTAAGTGGCCGTTTACTGAATGTTTGTCAGCTACCGGTGCGTAATGCGTCCATAACGATTACTAATCTTGGAACTCAAGGTCAGGCGGTGCTGAACACACAAACCAATAATAACGGAGAATACTTTTTTAATGATTTAGATTCTGGCAACTATCGTGTCTATTATTAT
>JAAFHM010000474.1 GCA_013298375.1 Ignavibacteria bacterium
TCCGTACCGACTTGAATATCAGACCGAGAGCCTCGCTAAGAAGCGAAACCCTCGCACCTGAGACCCAAACTCTTGTACACAAGACCAGTTACACAAAATCTCTTCCATTTTTGCTCTATCACTATGAAAAACATACACATCAAACACGAAAAACTGCCGAAGGATGCTCGTCCCGAATCCGGCAACACGTACACGCTCTTGCATGACGGCTCACCGGTCTATGCCGCAGAAATTCTCAACTATGGCGGTGGGTGCTGGGCGACTGTGCGTATTACCGAAGCGCTTGATGCCACGCTTCCCTACAAATCTGGCGACACGTTTGATATTCGTGTGGCAATGTATGAATTTAGCACCTCGCAATCCTGATTATATGCGCCTTTTACTATTCTCTTGCTGCTTTACCCTTCTTTTCTTGTTCTGTATGACCAAGTCTCTCACAGCACAGACGCGCCACGCCGACACGTCTCAGACAGAAACGCCTGTTGCTGGTGGTGCTTCATCGACCGCGTCGCCACTGGTGTGTGTTGTGGAATCGCCGATGCGAGCGATTGCACTGAGGCTTTCGCCGGGCATGGACGTGAAAGAGGAATTGGAGCGCATCGTGAAACAGCGTGGCATTAAAGCCGCATCCGTACTGACGTGCGTGGGTAGTCTGCGTGATGCCGTTGTGCGGTTTGCGAATAGACCCAATGGCACGACGCTCAAAGGACCACTCGAAATTGTTTCTTTGATCGGAACGCTTGGAGAAGACGGTTTGCATTTGCATATTGCAGTTTCTGACCGCGACGGCGTAACGATGGGCGGTCATGTTATGCCGGGTTGTCGTGTTTTTACTACTGCTGAAATAGTGCTTGGCATTCTTACTGAAGCCATGTTTACGCGAGAAACTGACTCCGCAAGCGGCTTCAAGGAACTTGTTATCACGCCCCGTTCCGAAAAAAAATAACAACAACCAGCACACAGAAACACGTTCTCAATACTTGCTTCTTTCCTCACCTCACTGTTGCAATTATGAAATCTTTCAGCGTTATCGGTCTAGGAAAACTCGGACTATCCATGAGCGTAGGGCTGGCAACGCAAGGGCGTTTAGCGTGGACGATGAATCGTAGCGCCGAGCAGCGCAATGCAGCGCAATTTTTATTGCCAATCGCCGTGCCGATCTATTCTTCCATTCAGGCAATTGAAAAACCAACATCCTGCACGATTATCGCTGTTGCCGATAATGCGATTGAGGTAGTCGCGGAAGGGCTTGCCGCGCACTTCGGTTCGCAATTAAACGATATGGTAGTGATGCACTGTTCCGGCGCAAAGAGCCGTGATGTCCTCAACGCCTGTGCCGAGCAGGGGGCAATTACGATGGGATTGCATCCATACCAAACATTTATGGTCGCTACGGCAAAAAATTTCAAAGATATTGTCTGGGGTGCTGAGTTTCCGCCCGTGGAGCCGTTTCGGACGATTGCCGACCAGTTTGCTCAAGATTTAGTCTATTCTCTTGGCGGGAAAATTATACCGCTTTCTGCTCAAACACTTGAGCGGAAGCCGCTTTATCACGCATCGGCAGTTTTTGCGGCGAATTATCTCAATGCGCTAGTGGGTTTTGCCGCCGAAACCGCACAGCAAGCGGGTATTGAGCCACAGGAATTTTTGCCGCAAATTCTTCGACGGGCGCTGGAGAATGCACTTTTGGGGATGAAGCAACTCGGTACAACAAAATTCCCCCTGACCGGACCTATTTCGCGTGGCGATATTGGTACGCTGCGGGAGCATCTTGCTAATTTCCATTTGCTGCCGAATGCGGGCGATATTATCCGCCCATACTGCCATTTGGGAATCGTCACGGCAGAATTTGCCTGCAAACAAGGAATGATTGATGCTGCCAAGCGCCAAGAAATTATTACGTTATTCGAGGAAGAGTTGCGCTCAATTGCGTAAGGTCATTGCTCACCTGCTTTTTCACTCAACACCACCCTTTACCGCCCAACAATTATGACCTTTTGCCTCGGAATAAAAGTCAAAGATGGCTTGATAGGAATAGCCGATACCCGCATCACTACTGGTGCAGAATGTATTACTGCCAAAAAGGTAACACTGCACCAATACGGCGCTTACCCGATGTTTTTGATGACCTCTGGCTTGCGTTCGGTGCGCGACAAAGCACTGACCTATTTCCGTGAAGTGTTGGAGGACGAGGACAATCGTTTTGAAAAACTCTATCAAGCCGTGAACGAATTTGGGAAGCAAATACGCCGCGTGGCGGGCGAAGACGGCGAGGCTCTCAAAAAAGGCGGTTTGGATTTTAACATTCATGCGCTTATCGGCGGGCAGTTGGAGCGCGATAAAGAGCATATGCTGTTTCTGCTGTATCCCGAAGGTAATTGGGTGGAAATTGGCGAAGGTACGCCGTATCATATTATCGGCTCGGCGCGGTACGGGAAGCCTATTCTTGACCGTGCGCTGCACTACGAAGCGCCGATGGATTTTGCGATGAAGGTTGGATTTTTGGCGTTTGATGCAACATTTCAAAGCGCAACGGATGTCTCCTATCCGATTGATGTTGTGCTGTACCGCTTTAATACAAGCGGCATGGTCGAGCAGCGTTACGAAAAGGATGATTTCCGCGATGCGGCAAGCGCTTGGCAAGAGCATATTGTTCAGTCTGTCCATCACTTACCGATGGGGCAGCTCGATTCCGTTTTTGCCAAATCGCTGAACCTCCCGCCACGAGCCGCCCCGCGTGCCGTGAAAACCGATATGCCTAGTAAATTTGATGAGATTTAGCGGGCAGCGTTTCTAAAGATTGTCTGATGCATATACCTCCTTGCCTTCAGGCGCTCCCCAATCCGTTTCGATATGGAGATTTTCCGGCGTGATACGAGAAAGCATCTCGTCTAGGGCATTGTTGGTCGGCTCTAGAATGATGGTGTTATCTTTTCTGACAATCCGCAACGTTGCACCTTGTGTCAGATGCAGTTCTTCGGTAATTGCTTGCGGAAGCCGCACCGCAAGGCTTGCTCCTAATGATTCGACAGCAATAGTCATGGTTTGAAGGAAACAGAGTGAAAAAATCATTGTTTTATCGCGGAATCGTCGTGCTTACGCCAATGCGCACACCGTCGTAGCCGATGACCCAATTCCGCCCGGGAATGTAGGAAACAAGCGGCACGTAGGCTGTCAGCGACACTTCGTCTTTGAACATCCACAAAAGACGGCTCTCCGGCGCTATGTCGGCGAGATTGATGCTGAGGGAGATGCCGGAGTCGAAGTTAAACGTATCGTTATCTGTTGAACTGGCAAACCCAGCAGCTATCCATGCTCCTGGCTTTAAGGCTTGCACAACGGGTATTGTAACGCCCATTTTACCGAGAGTTTTATTGCCAAGAAGAAGGTTGCCAGAGAGAATGGCACTTCGTAGTCTATTATCTGCACGAATGAAGCCGCCACCGCCAGGAGTAAAGACAGGGAGATTAAGGTTATATGCGGCAAAGCGGGTGAACCGTGAGGGGATATTTTCAAAACGCTCAATAAATGTGCCTTTGTCTAATGAATAGACCATCAAACCAGGAATGCCCAAGGTTACGCCATATGCAAATCCTCTGGCTTTTATGCTAAGATAAGGCGAATCAAAGAGGATTTCTTGCCATTCGAGACGAATTTGAGTGCCTATTTGAGCAAGCAGATTTGAGGTTGGGCCACCATCGGTTGCAATATTGGCTTCAAATTGGAACAAGCCCGTTTTCCAACGCTTTTCTATAATTGTACCAACACGCATGAGCGGTGCAAAAAGCTCAGAGGCGATGCTTTTATCAGGAAGATATGAAGGGTCATAAAAAGCGACTAAATCAAACATTATCGCCCTCAAGGTAAATTCATCCTGTGCATAGCGTGTGGGTCGAATATCGTCAAATCCACGAATACTAATGCCGGCAACCCCATCCATATTAAAAATCTTACCATCAATCGTATTGATAATCCCATTCC
>JAAFHM010000376.1 GCA_013298375.1 Ignavibacteria bacterium
TTAGATGATTTTGTAAAAACGGCAATAGGAATCGTAAAAAATCAGGTAATTTTCAGAGCTTATTGCAAGTTTTGGCCCAGATTTTAACAAAAGAGCAAAACGCCTACCTGACTAGATACCTTTTTTCAATAACGGTTCGTTTTTTTCTAAGCGTTCCAAAAAGCGTTTTGCACGGTTCTGCATTGTACTTGCGGCTGTAACTGCTACACCAATCGGCGTGTTGAGTTCATGCGCTACGCCTGCCACGAGTGTCCCCAATGCCGCCATTTTCTCCGATTCCACAAGTTGCTTTTGTGTTTTTCGGAGGATTTCCAGGTTTTCTGCCAATTCCAGGTTTTTAATTTGTACTTCTGCATTGGCAACGTTCAAATCTTGATTCGCAAAATGTAACTCTGCATTTGCCTCACTCAACTCCGCCGTCCGCGCCAGCACTTGATATTCCAGTTCGATATTCCGCTTTTGAATCACGCGCACTCGCCAGCGAAAGAGCGCGTAGCCGAGCGAAACAAGTACCAGCGCCACCGCCGCACGAAACCACCACGTTTGCCACCATGCCGGAAGAATTGTCAGCGTAAGGGCGCACTGCGGCTTGCTCCACACGCCATCGCTATTGGCAGCTTTGACCATAAGGCGGTACGCGCCTACGTCTAAGTTCGTATAGTTCAATCGGCGCTCTTGGTCGTTTGCCTCGGAAATGTGCCATTCGGCATCGAAGCCTTCGAGCTTCCATGCCACGCGGTTGCGCTTGGGGTCGGTAAATTCGAGTGCGAGAACTTCTGTTTGGAACGAGCGCTCTTCAAAGGGCAGTTCCAGCGTATCGCCCAAGGCAGCCCGCAAGGAACGGAATGGTGTAGCGACGTTTGTGAGAGCCACAAGCGGCGGCGTGGGATTCGGGTCGGTATCTTCGGGAAAGAAGGCATTTACGCCGTTCACACCACCAAAGAAGAGTTCACCCGAAGGGCTTTTGTGTGAGGAAAGGCGGTTAAACTCGCGCCCCTGCAAGCCATCGGCAAGCCCGAAGGTGCGGAATTGCTTGCTTACGGGGTTGTACTCGCAAATTCCCGCGTCGGTGGAAATCCAGACGTTGCCGCGATAATCCTCCAACACGCCGTAAGCATTCATATTCGGCAGCCCTTCGGCAATGCCGATGGATACTGATTCGTCTGTTTTGGGGTCAACACGCAGCACTCCGCCGCCTTTGCAGGTGAACCAGAGTTTTCCTTTGCTGTCCAGCATTCCTTCAACCATGACCGTCCATTCTAAGCGGTTCGTTTGCGTAAGTTCAAAAGCACCTTTGATGACTTTTTTGCGAACAGAATTTCCATCACGCACTGGATTCCACTCCAAGAGTAAGGAATCATGCAGCCCGTACCATGTACCCGCAGCATCCACCGCTTGAAGTGTGCCAACTATTCGCAAAATACCGTTATTGTGTTTTCGGGAAAGGACTTCGTCGGGAATGGGATAAATGCTCAAGACCTTATAGCTCGTAAGCGGTGCAGATACTCGCGGCGTGGCTTGCGGCAGGGCAGGCACAAGAAGTTTTGTCAAATACCAGCGACTATTCTCCTCTTTGGGTGCGCCTTTGGGTGCGTCGGTTCTCCAGATTGCCCAGATGATGGAATCCCGCACCCCGTCTGCATTATGCAAAAAAGTGATGTACGAAGGCGGTAGTGTTCCACCGAACCATTCTTTCGGAGGTAGAACAATCTTGCCTTCGGCGGTAACGCCTACGCCCATTTCGGTATTTTTGTAATGGATATTTCTGACCCACACCATACCATTCCTATCGCTGCTCATTGACCAATGGTTGCGAAACGAACCCGGAATGTGGGGGATGTCGGGTTTTTCAAATCGCTGAACGCTGTCGTTTCGGGAGCGATCAACCTTATTGAATCCGCTAAAATTTTCGCCTATCCAAAGATTGCCCTGTATATCTTCCGTTATCGCACGGGCGTAGCCGTAGAGTAACGAATTCGTATCGGCGGGGTTATGGCGAAAATGGGTGAATTTGTACTGATGCGGCGCATATTTACTTACACCGTCAGAAAAATCGCCTACCCACAACACACCGGAACGGTCAACCATGATTGCATCAGCACGGTTCGCTCTCAATGATTCCGAAAACTTTGTATTCGACCACAACAAGCGCGAAGCAAGGGTGTTGGTGTTTATGGCTTGTATCCCGCCCGTCATAATCAGCCAAAGCGTGGAATCACGTAAGGCGGACATCACGACCGGTCTGCCCCAAAGAAGAAGCGGATATTCTTGTTGCCGCCGCACGGCAAAGGTGTTCGCATCAACTTTGAAGACCATTTTGTATTGCTTGCCATACTGACATACTATCAAAGCTTCTTCTTGAGGAAGATGGGCGGCGAGTCGCATATTATCGGCAACCAGTTTGAAGGATATTTGCTTTGGATCAAGTTCATAAACACCACCTTTATCAAGAGTAGTATTCGGTACCCCATTGACAAGGATGCGCTCTTTCATTAATGGCTGTTTTAAGACAGAGTTTGCCGAGCCACTGGAAACAGGCGGTGAAGGTATGACAAATATCGTTACCGCAAAAAATTCTTTTCCATCTCCAGCATCGGTACTGGTGAAGGTGATATGGGGAAATGGCGTGTTATCAGCTTTGGCGTTGGGATTGTAACGGGAAATTCCGTATTCGCTGCACATCCAAAGCGTCCCGTCGCTGCTTCGTACTATCATGCCGGGGCGTTTATTGCGTATGCTGCCATCAGAGGCGCTATATCTGGGGTCAAGCGCGATACGGCGGAAAGAGTCTTTGCGCGGCTCGTAGCGACAAAGTCCGGCTTGCGTAACAACCCAGAATATGCCATCCGGTGCGGTAAGCAGACCTGTTATAAAGGAACTGGGAATACTGGTGGAGTCTTTAGGATTATGGAAATACTGCTTAAAATTGCGTCCGTCGTAGCGGTTCAGACCGTTCTCCGTGCCGAACCACATAAAGCCCGCACTGTCTTGAGCAATGGTGTGAACTGCGCCATTCGACAAGCCGTCTTCCACCGTCAGCCGCTCGAAGCGTGGAGCGCGGATGCGGTCTGCGGGCGGGCGCACGGGCTGGGCGTGGAGGTCGTCCGCGAAAAGGAGAATGAGAGTAAGAAACAGTAGCGTTTTCATGGTTGTTCTTGTTCTCGAACGGTCATTCCTGAAACTGGCGCGGAAAGAGTGATTGGTATGGTCATCGTAAAAGTTGTGCCTTGCCCCACAATACTTTCGCAGACTAGCATTCCGCCGAGCTTTTGAGTAACGAGATTGTAAACAATGTTCAAGCCCAATCCCGTTCCACCTTGCGCTTGTTTGGTGGTGAAAAACGGGTCGTAAATACGATGCAGAATCTCTGGTGGAATGCCGCGTCCGTTGTCGGAGTAACGCAGCGTTACTGCTTCATCGTGCTGCTCGGCAAGCAGCGTCATTACGCCATTCTCGGTGTACCCTTGGAAGCCATGCAAAAGGGAGTTCATCACAAAGTTCGTGATAATTTGCGCGATTGCACCTGGAAAACTTGCAATGATGATGCTCTGGGCGCAATGCACTTCCAAACGGTGTTGTCCGCCCTTCCACTGAGGTTCAAGACTTCGTGCCATTTCGTGGAGATAGGCACCGAGTTCAAAACGGCGGAATTGGCCGCTGTGCTGGTCAACGGCGACGTGCTTGAAACTCCGAATTAAATCCGCCGCACGGGCGAGATTGTTGAGCGTAATGGCAGTGCCTTCGGCGGCATCGGTGGTGAAATCTTTGAGTTCCTTTTTCAAGAGCGGTTCGTTGTTTTCTAGGCGCTCCAAAAAGCGTTTTGCACGGCTCTGCATCGTGCTTGCTGCCGTGATCGCAACGCCGATTGGCGTGTTGAGTTCGTGTGCTACGCCCGCTACCAGTGTTCCCAACGCCGCCATTTTCTCCGACTCGACGAGCTGTTTTTGGGTGCGTTTAAGTTTGTCCAAATTCTCCGCAAGTTCAAGATTTTTTTCCTGAATTTCAACATTGGCAAAACTCAGTTCTGCGTTTGCATCGCCAAGCTCTGCCGTCCGCGCCAGCACTTGATATTCCAAATCCCGATTGCGCCTTTGAATCTGGCGCACTCGCCAGCGAAAGAGCGCATATCCCGCCAATACAAGCACCAGTGCTATCCCCAGACGAAACCACCATGTTTGCCACCATGCCGGAAGTACCGTCACCTGCAAGGCGCATTGTGGCTTGCTCCACACGCCATCGCTGTTAGCGGCTTTGACCATGAGGCGGTACGTGCCGCCGTCCAAGTTCGTGTAGTTCACAAGGCGATTTTGGTCGTTTGCTTCGGAAATGTGCCATTCGGCATCGAAGCCTTCCAACTTCCATGCCACGCGGTTGCGTTTGGGATCGGTGAATTCGAGCGCAAGAATTTCCGCTTGAAATGAGCGCTCTTCAAAGGGCAGTTCCAGCGTATCGCCCATTGCTGAAGGCAAGATGCGGAGCGTTGTGGAGAGGTTTGCAAGCGCAATAAGCGGCGGCGTGGGGTTCGGGTCGGTATCTTCAGGAAAGAACGCATTTACGCCATTTACGCCACCAAAGAACATTTCCCCCGACGGACTTTGGAAATACGAAACACGATTAAACTCGCGCCCTTGCAAGCCGTCGGCGGGTCCGAAATGACGAAATTGCTTGGTTGTAGGGTTGTATTCGGAAATGCCCGCATCAGTGGAAATCCAGTAATTACCGCGATAATCCTCCAAGACCGCATACACGTTCACATTCGGCAACCCTTCTGCCACGCCGAGTGTGAGCGATTCGCCTGTTTTCATGTCGTAGCGTACCGCGCCGCCGCCTTTGCAAAACATCCACAGTCTGCCTCTGCGGTCAAAGTGCAGGTAGGCAGAGATTTCCATACGCCGCACCGCTTCGGTGATAACTCGCGCTGCAAGAAGCGGAGTGCGCCTGACGATAGTGTCCCGCATCGGATTCCACGAATACAGCGTCGTATCACGCACGCCGTGAAACGTACCTAAAGCATCCTGCACCAGCATTGAGCCTAACATATCTTGTGGAATCCTGTATATGCTATGCTTGTAGGCAGAAAGCGGAGCAGAAACGTTCCTGCCAAGCATTCGCGGGACTTCCA